>CAYRPC010000016.1:0-36495 GCA_964425995.1 uncultured Phycisphaeraceae bacterium | reverse complement strand
CCAATCCCAGGCAACGGTACCTGAAGCTGGACCGGGTTGAGGGGGGCAGGTCAGCCTCCCCTTTGTGTTCCTCGGAGAGAGGGGACCGCTGACGACCAAGGGAGTCCGAGCGTTGTTCTCGAAGTACTCAGCGATCACAGGCGTCAAGGTCCACCCACATCTGCTGCGTCACTGCTTCGGACGACAGTTTCTTGAGGCGAATCAGAACGACCTCGTTGCTCTCGCTGCGCTGATGGGGCATGAAAGTCTCGATACGACTCGTCGGTATGTGCAGCGAACGCCGGAGCAGCTTGAGGCGGCCTCGGAGCGGATGGGGTTCTGAGACGCCTGAAGCGATGTGGGTAGCCTGCTGTCGAATGGTCAGTATCAGAGCGGCTCAGCAGATATCCACTTGCCCGAGTCCTTGTGCGTGCGCTTGTCTCGAACGTCGTCTGGGCAAGCGAGAACCGAGCCGGTCGGCAAAGCGTTCGAGAGCATCAGAATCTGCGACCGCTTGACCAGAGCTTCCACAACGACGGGGTGGCGATCCGAGGACCGAATGGCGTTCCAAACAGCCTGTCGAGCGGACAGAGACCACAACCAGGCTGCTGAAGCCGCCGCATCACGGCCCTGAAAGACCAGAACGTCTTCCGGGAGTTGAGCGAGCCGCTGTCGCTCGCCTGAGTCCATGAGGCTCGGTCGAGTTGCCGCCGGTCGGGTTTCAAAGAGCAGACGCCGAAGCGCCGACTTTGGGCGCTCGAAGTCAGAGAGGCAGATCAGGAGATGACGAAGCGTTCGCCAATAGTCGGCGTCCGCCATCTGATCGCAGAACGGCGGAGTCGTCGCAAGCTCTCGCAGTCGAATCAGCCTTCGCTTCTCTGGGCAGGCCATCAAAGCAGACGCCCAATCTCGGCGGGCAAGGCTCTCGGTATGAAGGTCATGGGGAAACGACGACTGAATGTTTGTGTTCATACACCCACATCGTCGAAGCTTCGTCCGTTCGCAACGGTTTCACAGACGGCTCTGGCGAATGGGACCGCTCTTCCTGCCGGCGCTCGGCTACGAGTGAGAGTCGGCAAGACGCCTAAAGGGGCGTTCAAAATGTTTGCGTGAAAGCCTGTCGCTGTTTCGGATTGATGTCGATTGACTCTTGCTGAAGCAAATGCTCAGCAGAGCAGCGAATGAGCGACGAGTCGGTTGCTCCAAGACAGTCGCCTAGGAGATTCTAAATGGAATCGAAAGAGTTGATGGTTAGCGATGTCGGTTTGGACGAGTCGAGCGTAACGAAGTACTTGGGGGTCGTTGTCGCAGACATGACCGCCCAGCTTGAGGCGATTCGCTCTCGCCTCAAGATCGTTGCAGAGAAGGTGGAAGGGACGGCGCTCTCGCCGTCCATGCAGTCTCAGGCCAATGCCTGCGACGCCGCCTTGGGCGGAGTCATTGTTCTCTTGGCTGGCCTTGAGGAGACCGTTCGCCTCGATCTGGACTGTTTCGGCAGTTGAGTCTGCAACTCGTAGTTGCGACATGATCGGTCGAGCAACATTCGTATTCGATGACGCCCAACTCGTTGTTGGGCGTTGTCTTTTGTCGATAGTCCGCCAGGTGGCGACGAGAGGTAACGAACGTCAGCCTTCGGCGTCCGGCTCGGCTTGACCGTGAGCGTCTCAATCGCCCTTTCGAGATCTGGAACGGCATAACAGACCCGAGTGCCAATCTTGACCGCCGGAATCGGTCCCCGAGGAGCGGTCATGCTGTGAAGCGTTCGCTCGGAGATCGACAAGCTCTTCGCCGCCTGTCGAGCGTTGAGCAGCATTGGCTTCGCAGCCTGCTGGTTCTGCAAGCTGGCCGATTCTGAATCGTGAGCCTCTTTGGGGATGCGACGAATCTCTGCGACAAGCCGGGAGTTGTCCGCTGCTCGAAACGTCTTGAGCAGTCCAAGCGTTGCTGACGCAAATCGGCGAACTGCTTCCTCTTCCGAGAGCGACTCATCCATTGCAGTCTCTTTTCAATCTCTCGGCTCAACGCACCTCGCCATCGGCGGTGGGTTCGCAAAGTCGAGATCTTTCAGCCGCCAACCCCACTCGTACTCCGGGATGTTCCCGCTGATTCGGCGCAGCTTGATCCATTCGGAGATCGGCTGACAGCCCATGCGCAGCCAATCTCGAAGTTCAGGAACCGAGTACCGAGGCGGGCCGACGAAGAGCCGAATGGGCTGAGGGATTCTGCCGCTGCAATGCAGGTTCTGAACCTGTCGGACCTCAACGCCGAGAAACTCGGCGATCTGCTCCTTCGTGATCAGCCACTGTGTGCATTCAGCGAGCCATGCCCTTGAGGGTCGAATCACGGTTTTGATGGGGATGTGCCTCGCCAGAACTAAACTCCTGAAGGGGTCGCTCGCTTCCTCGGAGGCTTCGCCGGAGACCGCAGCGACAGGTCTTGATAGCGTTGCCAACGGTCAAGTGGGGGGCAGCCGTCTCGAACCCATTCTTCGAGTTCTTCGACTCGCCAAAGCGTTCGTCGTCCCAAGCGAATCGGCTGCGGAGCATGCTTGATGCTGACGAGGCTGTACCACGTTCGCCCAGAAATGTTGAGCCGGCGAACGACCTCTTTGGCGTCGATGAACAAGACCGATGGGTCGAGTGCTGGCGGGGCTTCAGGCTCTTTGGGCTTCGGGTCTGCCATGCCAAGAGTCTACGAGTTCTGCGGAGCTTCTTGCTGCTCGAAGAGTTTAGTTCTGAGCCTTGTAGCCGCTTCCTTGGCTTGGGCTTCGTCGGCGTAGTACCCGGCGAAGTGATCCTTGCCGTTACAACGGATTTGGACTCTCCATTTCTGCTCGGCTTTGGACCAGCAGACCCCTGGCGTCCCGCTGCTCTTGTTGTTCTTGTTCGCCCGATGGCGGTTCAGTCCATTCTGAGCGACCGTGAGCAGTCGAAGGTTGGAGCGTCGGTTGTCGAGCTTGTTGCCGTTGGCATGATCGAGAACCATGCCCTTTGGAGGTGAGCCGAGCAGCCAGGCATGCAGAGTCAGCATGAGGCCGTTGGATCGGCGATAGGTCGGGTAGCCGGTGCGGCGATGGCGAAACCAAGCCAAGGTCGAGACGTTCTCGCCGTCCTCCGGGTCAACGAGGGCAAAGCAGCGCCCTCGGTCGGAGTACACGGGGACGACGGCAACTCGGCGGTCAATGGTCAGCGGGACGATTCGGTCTTGGCTCATGTACCCGCATCGACCACCCGCCAAAAAGAAACGACGCATCCACGCAAAGTGCGACAAGCGGTTGTTGAACGCTCAATGCGCCGGACCCTAACAGCCGATCCGGTATTGGCTACCGGAAAGCCCTCCGAAATGGAGGCGGCATCGATACCTGACAGCATTAAAACGCCTAGGATGGAGTTTGTTAGGTATTCTGTCGCTCCGGTGGTTGCGGGTTCGAGTCCCGTCCGCCTCGTTTGAAACGGCCCTATTCGGGGCCGTTTTTCTTTTTGGTAGAAATGGGTAGATCGTTCGGGCTGGAAGTGGCCTAATCCCTCAACCTGATCCAATCTCAGATACAGTTATCTGTAACTGGATCTTGCAGGGCGGCCTCGTCCGCCAAGTAGCCAACTAAAGCTCGAACCCTATCGCGCGGGGTGAATCTCGCACCAATGTTCGTACCAATGGCTCGCATCACGGCTCGCAGAAATAGAACTCGGGACCTGCACAATAACGAGCGTACTAAAAAAACACCAGCGTTTTCGATTGGTTCACATCGCCAGAAAGTGGAGCGGAAGAGACTCGAACTCTCAACTTCCAGCTTGCAAAGCTGGCACTCTACCAATTGAGTTACCGCCCCAGACACGCGGCCTGATTGGCTCGTGGTTGGGCACCAGTATACGACGCTCTTCTGGTGTCTGCAAGGTCTGCGGGGCGGGCTACCGTCGGTGTCTTCGATTATTGGGCCGACCCGCTGACGGATACCAGTGACGAAATCAGGATTGCCATGATGCACGGACTTGCATGCGTTTTTGCCTCACTCGTCTTGACCACAGGGCTTTGCGTTGCCCAGGAGCGAGCGGCCCCAGCCGAGCCTGCTGCGCTCGAGTCTCCATCGAGTGCTGCCACCGTGCAGTCATCTACCCCACCAGCTACCCCGCCACCAACCCCAGCATCAACTCCGGGGCTTACCGGCTCGATCTCGCCCATTGGCCGCCCCAAGACAGATACGGGGCCGACCGCCGAGTTTCGCGTCTATGGATTGCATGCCCTTTCGAGCGATCTGGACAATGGCGGCGATGTATCGCTGACTCGCGTGGGGGCGAACCTAGGCGTCGATATTCCGATCAGTGATCGCCGGTCGCTTGGCTTTGAGTTTGGCGTGCGGACGGACTTGTACGACTTTGGAGCGGACTCGCTAACGCCACCCACGTTGCCGCCGTTTGCCGCGGACGATCCATGGGAGAGCATCTACACCTACGAAGTTGGTGTTTCGTGGCGCGATCAGATCGATGAGCAATGGGGATACAACGTTGGCCTGTTTGCCAGCAGCAGCGGCGAGTCGGATGCGGACTTTGGCGAGAGCATCGAGGGCGGCGGGTTTATCGGCGTGTCGTATGTCTCGAGTCCGTCGCTGATTCTGGGCGTGGGTATCGGGCTGTCGACATCGCTGGAGGATGAAGTGCGTGTCCTGCCGATTCCGTTCATTCGATGGCAGATCGATGAGCAGTGGCTGCTTACATCGGATCGCACGGCCAACCTTGGTGGCATTGCGTTGACGTACCAAGCCACCGACACGCTGCGGATTGGCGGCTTGGTCGGCTTTGACACCAACAGCTTCCGACTTGGCGAAGACGCGAATGTGCCCAACGGAGTTGGGCGGCAGAGCTTCATCCCCGTCGCCCTGCTGGTAACTTGGGACGCGACGCCGCAATTGTCTATCACGGCGGCGGCGGGAGTTGCGTTTGGCCAGGAGTACACGCTCGACAACGCGGAGGGAGATCCAATAATCAAGGACGACGCGGAATCTGCTGGCGTGTTCAGTCTCTCAGCGACACTTCGATTCTGATCGGCGAAGCGTGATGCATCCAAGCAAGCATTCGCGGCCTCACTCGCACGCGGCAATCACATCGATCTCGACTTGATACCCATAGTGCAGTGCTCCGCACGGAACGACCGAGCGTGCTGGCGGCATCGACGTGTGCCTGGAGAAGTACGCCGCATATGCCGCGTTGACGCGAGGCCAGTGCGCGATGTCGCTGACATAGACAGTGCATCGCACGATCTGCGCGGGCGTGCTGCCTGCGGCGAGCAGAATCGCTTCGATGTTCGCAAGCGTCTGGAGTACCTGCGATTCGATGTCGGGGATGGGATCGTTGCTGTTTCGAGGCTTGCCACTTGGATCTATGGGCAGTTGGCCTGAGACAAACACAAAGCCAGCGTGAACGATCGCCTGGGAATAATGACCTGCGGGTGTGGGCGCGTTGCTGGTTGCAATCTGTCGCATTATTGAGCGTACGCAAACCCAAGTCGAAAGCATGCATGGTTTGGATGCGATTGGCGACGACGCACCATCACATTCCCATCTCGATCCACGCTCCCTGGGCAGCGTGGCTCTTCACGCATGCCTCAACAAACGCAACGCCTGCGACACCATCCACCACTGTCGGATGGATAGCAATCGTAGAAATATCGCTGGTTTTCGCCACAATCGCGTCCGCAACACCTCGATAGATGTTTGCGAACGCTTCGATGAAACCTTCGGGATGTCCGGGCGGCAATCGCGTCGCAGAAGCAGCGTCTCCAGATACCACGCCCCGCGAGAGTACTCTTTCTTCACCGTCGAGCAACGCAATTCGCAGGCTGTTGGGTTCTTCCTGTTTCCACCACAGCGACCCGGATTCACCATAGACGCGAAGGGTCAGGTTGTTCTGCTCTCCCACGCAGACCTGCGAGACACTGATCAGTCCTTTGGCTGTCGATCGTCGATCTCGCTGGGCCGCCCGTTCACCAGACAATCGCAGCCTGATCAGCCCATCGTCATCCAGGGCTCGCCCTTCGACAAATGATGTAAGGTCCGCGCTCAACTCGACGACTTCCAACCCCGTGACGCATCGTAACAACTGTTCCGCATGTGTGCCGATATCGCCGATGCTGCCGCCAGCGCCGGCTTGGGCGGGGTCGCAACGCCACGCCGCCTGTTTCTGCCCGCTCTGTTCGAGCGCAGTAGCCAGCCACCCTTGGTGGTATTCGACAAGCACCTTGCGAATCGCTCCGATGGCGCCCTCTCGCACCAGACTCGCGGCGTGCCGCACCATCGGGTATCCAGAATAATTGTATGTGACGCAGCAGACGATGCCCGCTCGTTCGACGATCTCTTGGAGTGCAACGCCATCCGAAAGAGTTGTCACCATCGGCTTGTCGATGATGAGATTGAACCCGGCGCGCCCGAATGCACTGGCGATCGCGAAGTGGGAAGCGTTGGGCGTCACGATCGAGATCGCATCGATCCGCTCGCTAGGTGATAGCCTCGACTCCTGCTCCAGCATTTCCTGCCATGTCCCGTACGCGCGAGGCCCCTCGATGCCCAGCGAGCGTGCCGACGCAAGGCTTCGAGTAGGGTCACTTGAAAAAGCGCCCGCCACCAGTCGCCAGCGCCCATCCAAGGCCGAAGCCATGCGATGAACACCGCCTATGAATGCTCCGCTGCCACCTCCGACCATGCCCAGGCGCAACACCCGCAGTAATGCGGGATTGCTTGCGCTCACGATGCAAACTCCTCAGCCAACTCCGTGCGGAGCGACTCGAGCAGTTTCTTGGTTGCGCGAATGCCTTCGGGCTCGCTGTGCTTGTCGCCCTCATACTCGATGCCGATTCGCCCGCGATAGCCCGCGCTGAGCACGACTCTGAGCATCCGCGTGTAGTCGATCCGCACCTCGCGCCCATCCGCGGCAAACTCGTAACTCTTAGCCGAGACGCCCTTGGCGAAGGGCATCATGTCGCGCACGCCGTCGTAACGGTCCTGCACCTTGGGATCAAAGTTGCCAAAGTCGGGTAGCGTGCCCACGCGTTTGTGGTCGACCAACTTCATCACGCCAGAGAGCCACTTCGCATCGCTCGACAACCCCCAGTGGTTCTCAACGATCACGTTGATGTTCTTGGGATCTGCAAACTCGCACAGTCGTCGCAGACCGTCCGCTGCAAGTTTCTGCTGCTCGTCAAACGTACCTTCGCTCGATGCGTTTACACGAATCGAGTGACAGCCCATCGCCGCGGCGGCATCAACCCACTTGTGGTGATTCTCAGCCGCCTTAATCCGCTTGAACTCGTTGGGATCGCCCAGGTTGCCCTCACCGTCGCACATGATCAGCAGGCTCGTGACACCCTCGCCTTCGCAGCGTCGCTTCAGTTCAGCGATGTACGCAGGGCTTTCCTTCTCCTTGAAAAATCCATTGACGTACTCGACCGCGTCGATGCCGTAGTCATGCTTCGCTGCCTTGGGAAAGTCCAGATGCTCGAGTTCGCCCTTCTGCAGCGCACGATGGAGCGACCACTGTGCAAGCGAGATTGAGAACAAGCCTTTTGGATTATGCAGACGTGGCGCACGCATCGGATCGGGCTTGGAAGGCGGCAGCATGGGCTCTGGCACAACCTTCGGCATTGGTTCGGGTTGCATGTGTCGCCCAAACCCAGCCAATGGCATCGCAGCCGCCATCGCCGCTCCCGCTAGTACTTCACGCCGAGTCAGGTTGATTCTCATGGTCAAACTCTATGGCAGATACCAGAATCGTTCCCGCAACTTCGGCATCCAAGCCTGACCGCCGCATGAATGGTCGCGGCAAAGGAGCACAGATGCAAGGGCAATTTTCAGGTTTGAAGGGAAAAGTCGCACTCGTTACCGGCGGCACCAGTGGCATCGGCAAGGCAACCGTACTCGCGCTGGCCAAAGAAGGCACACATGTTGTTTTGACGGGTCGTCGCCAGGCCGAGGGCGAACAGGTTGCAAGCGAGGCACTTCGCGCCGGCGCTGCCAATGGCATCAAGGCGATTTTCGTGCAGGGCGATGTCACTGATGAGGCACACATCGAAAAGGCTGTTGCGACGGCCGTTGGCCTGAAGGGATCGCTCGACCTTGCATTCAATAATGCCGGCATCGAGCATGGCGGGGCCATGACCGCAGATGCCAGTATCGAAGCGTACAAGAAAGTCTTTGACATCAACGTACTTGGCGTGCTACTGAGCATGAAGCATGAAATCCGCGCCATGCTCAAGAACAACAACGGCAAGGGCGGAGGCAGTATCGTCAACACCAGCAGTATCGCTGGCAGCATCGGCATGCCCGGCGCTGGCATTTACATCGCTAGCAAGCACGCCGTCAATGGCCTCACCAAGTCGGCAGCCCTCGAAGTTGCGAAGAACGGCATTCGTATCAACACCGTGAGCCCAGCGGCAATCGAAACCGCGATGCTCGACCGCTTCACGGGCGGTCGTAACCCCGACGCGATGAGTTGGATGACCAACCTGCACCCGATTGGTCGCCTGGGCAAAGCGGAGGAAATCGCGCAACCTGTGCTGTTCCTGTTGAGTGACGCAGCCAGCTTCGTGACGGGCACGGATCTTGTTGTTGACGGGGCCTTCCTCGCTCAGTGATGCCTCAAGGCTCGCAAGAACTTGATATTCTCTTCAAGACCGGCGATCATCGCCGGTTTTTTCATTGGTATCGACAGACTGGTGCGATACTGCCCGCATGAAGAACCCGCTTGCACCATGCTGTTTGACGTTCGCCACTGTCACCCTCTTGCTTGCCGCCTGCGCATCCTCGCCAAACGACCAGAGCGAGGCCAAGGAAGAGCGGTTGGAAGAGGCCCAAGAAGACGCTCGCGAGAGTGCCCAAGCCATGGCAGGTGTCAAAGCGGCGAAGACAGCGTTTCTGGCTTCCTGGACCAAGCAGCCGGGCGAGATGTTTACAACCGATCAACTCAGCAAGACTGTCATGACCAGTTCGGACTTTTTGTCCTTTGACGGCATGTCACAAGCCAAGACGGTGATTGAAGGCTGGGATGAATATGCAAGTATTTGGGGCCCGGGCATGAACGGTTTCACCAAGGCGAGCATGACCGAGATCAAGGCTTTGCGAACCTGGGCAGACGATGACATGGGCATCACCGCCAGCATCGTTCGTATCCAAGGCGAGATGCCCAATGGCCAGACTCTGGACGTGCAAGGACATCTCACGTTGGTGTTTCGGCCCACGGATAAGGCCTGGAGTGTCGTACACGAGCACATGTCGATGCCAGTGCGCGAATGACGCGATCACAACGCTCGTACGCTGGCACATGTCCGCTCTGGTCTGCCGAGATACTGGTGTTCGCTTTCCGCTTGATACGCCGATCTGGCGCAGCCCTAGCGTGAAGGCGATCGATAGCACCACCTCATGCGGCTTGCTCGATCTCAATTGGCCAGTGAGCAGCGCAACTTTTCCGCTTGGTGATATCTCGCAACGCCCAGCAACAATGTGGCGATATCGCGAAACCATTCCCGTGCCCGAAGGCTTTGAGGTCACGCTGGGTGAGGGCATGACGCCGCTGCTTGACATGCATCCCTCGATGCGTGAATCCGTCCTCGCGGCACAATCCGCATCCCGAATCATGCTCAAACTTGATTCGCTCTTCCCCTCGGGCAGCTACAAAGATCGTGGCGTCAGCGTGATGGTGTCGCACTGCAAGCGACTGGGTCTGCGCCATGTCGTCGAAGACAGCAGCGGCAATGCCGGAAGCAGTTTCGCAATGTACTGTGCTGTTGCGGGCATCGCGTGCGATATCTATGTGCCCGAAGCAACTTCGCCAGCCAAACTCACCCAAGTCATCGTTAGTGGCGGGAATCTTGTGCGAGTGGCGGGCGATCGTCAAGCGACGAGTGATGCGGTCTGGCAGGCAGCGCAGAGCCACTACTACGTCGGCCATGCCTGGAACCCTTTCTTCTTTCATGGCACCAAGACGTTCGCATTCGAAGTCTGCGAGCAATTGGGGTGGAAAGCGCCGGACGCTGTTGTGATTCCAACCGGTAACGGCACGTTGTTGCTGGGCTGTTGGATCGGCTTTGACGAACTACGCCGTGCGGGCGTGATTGATCGCGTGCCGCGATTGATCGCAGTGCAAGCGGCAAGGTGCGCTCCGCTCGCGGGCGCGACGACCTTCTCTCCCACGATTGCCGAGGGCATCGCAATCCCGCGTCCGATCCGGCGCGAGCAGTGCTTGCAGGCAGTCCGCGAGACGAAGGGGCGCGTCGTGACTGTGACCGACGCACAGACCATCGCTTCGCTTGGACTCGCGCTGCGTGCGGGATACTACATCGAGCCGACGTGCGCAACCGCACTGGCCGCGTTGCCACACATACGTGACATCGAGGGCACCATCGTGCTGGCTATCACGGGGCATGGCCTCAAGACCAACGACACCATCGCCAAGGTGCTGCAAGCATGAGCCCCAAAGCAGCACGAATCAAGAGTCGCATAGTGAAAGAATCTAGGCCTGATTCCAGCGCTTCCACTCTAAGTCCTCCGACCATCACGCTCCTAAACGCTGACTGGCTCGAAGCCGCTCGCACGCTTGCCCCGCGATCAATTGATCTTGTATACGTCGATCCACCCTTCAACACTGGCACAACGCAGCGCACCCCGCCCAACGCACACAAACGCAGCAACGCACCTACCGACGCTGTCTATGCGGACACATGGCCCACCATGCCCGACTACATCGCGTGGCTTCGCGAACGATTGCAAACCACGCTCCCAGCCCTCAAGCCCACTGCGAACCTGCTCATCCACTGCGACTGGCGAGCCAGCCATCACATTCGCTTGCTCCTCGACGAACTGTTCTCGCCCCGGAACTTCGTCAACCACCTCATCTGGTCATATGGCCTTGGCGGTTCGTCACCAAGGATGTTTGCTCGCAAGCACGACGACATTCTGTTCTATTGCATCAACCCGCACCAGTACTACTTTCAAGCCCCGCGCGTCCCTGCGACCAGCAACCTCCTGCGCGGGCAAACCAAGAAGGCGACCGACGTGCTCGATGTGCTCGCCATCCCCGCTCTCAACAACATGGCACACGAGCGAACCGGGTATCCCACGCAGAAGCCGCTGGCCTTGCTCGACCTCATCATCCGGGCCTGTTGTCCCGAAGGGGGGACCGTCCTGGATCCTTGCTGTGGCAGCGGCACCACACTGGTTGCGGCCCGTACCTCGAATCGAGGAGCAATCGGATTTGATATCAGCCCCGTAGCGATCACCACCTCGGGTCAACGCCTGAACACTATCGCATGACCGTTCTTCCAACGCAGCCCGATCCCGCTTATGTCTCGCGTGGAGCGCTCAAACTCGCCCACGCCCTGGCAACATTTCAACTCGATGTTCACGATTGGCACTGTGCAGACTTCGGCTGCTCTACGGGAGGATTCACCGATGTCCTCCTTCGTGCTGGCGCCTCTCGTGTCTACGCCCTCGACACGGGGTACGGCATCCTTGCATGGAAACTCCGCAAGGATGATCGCGTGGTAGTCATGGAACGTACGAATTGCCTTCATGCCATGCCGCCCACAGAACTCGCGGCACGTGGCGGTGCCGATCTTGTTGTCATCGACGCGAGTTGGTCGCCACAACGCCTCGTGCTGCCCGCCGCGTTGATCTGGTTGAGCAAGGCGCCCCACGCTCGCATCGTGTCGCTGCTCAAGCCCCACTACGAACTGCATGACTTTGCGGGCGATGGCATTCCCAGCAAACTCCCGCAAGGCGGCATTCTCGAAAGCGTTCACGCGCTGCGTGTCGCGGAGCGCGTCCGCGATGCGATGCCCGCTCTGGGGCTGACGACCCTCGCCTTCGAGCCGTCTCCTGTGCTGGGGGGCGGTGGCGAAGGTAAGAAAAAATCGAAAGGTACCGGCAACGCCGAGTGGCTCTGGATGGGCCGGCGATCAAACCTATTGTAACATTGATGATAGCAGAGACCACCCCTGGCAGACCAGAATTACTGGCTCTGATCCCACGAGTTGCTCCCGGTACACTTTCGTTTCAAGGAGCCCCCATGCCCCAAGTCCTGCCATTTCAAGCTATCCAGTTCGCTGCATCCGCTGGCAACCTGACCGACCTGATCGCTCCGCCCTACGACGTGCTGGATACAGCGGGCAAGAACCGGCTGCTTGCCAAAAACCCCAACAACATTGTGGCGATAGACCTGCCGCACACCCCCGCGAAAGAACTTGGCCAACCGGCTGCGTATGAAGCCGCGGGCGCGTTGTTTCGCAAACACCTCGCCAATGGCGTGCTGTCGAATAGCGCTGCACCAGCGATCTATGCGTATCGCCAGACGTTCACAAGCGAGGGACGCACGTTCGAACGATGCGGGATGTTCACAACCGTTGAGGTCGTGCCCTTTGGTCCGCGAGAAAGTTCGGGCGGCTTTAGTGGCGGCATCCTGCCCCACGAAGAAACCTTCAGCGGTCCAAAGGAAGACCGCATGGCATTGATGAAAGCAACCAAGGCCCAACTCTCACCAATCTTCGGCCTCCATGCCGACCAACAAGGGCGAGCAACCAGGCTCACGCGCGAGATCATGTCGCGTTCCACACCAACACGCACAGCGTCAATCACAGATTCGCAGCAGTCAGTGAAGCAGGAGACTTGGGAAGTAATCGATATCGCTACGATCAAGGCCTATCAGGATGCACTCGCAAACGAAGATATCTTCATCGCAGACGGACATCATCGTTACACAACCCAACTCAGTTACCTCAAGCATCTTGAATCTCAGGGAACCGTCCCCGCCAATCACCCGGCCCGTCGGTGCATGATGGTACTGATTGGGATGAGTGATCCGGGATTAGTCATCTGGCCAACCCATCGCGTGCTGGGCGGCATGCAGGATTACACGTGGGCGAAGTTCCTGACAGCCGCTGCGGAACACATGAGGTTTGAACCAATTGCCGGAGGATTGCAATCCCTGGGCAAGGCACTCGATAGCGTGGTCCACATGGGCGAGCATCGCTTCGGACTGTATGACTTTGCGACCAAACAAGGCTGCCTGGCGATTCCCGCCGCGCGAGACCCGCTGGCGGAGCGGTTCCCCGAGAAGGCCAAAGCGTGGCGGGATCTCACGGTTGCATTCTGTCAGTACGTGATTGTCGAGCAACTATGCCAAGCAAAACTCAACAATGGTCACGCCGTGAAGTGGGCCTTCCCGCACACTATCAGCGAAGTCGAAGAAATCGGCAAGGGGCATGAGACCGGCGCAGGGGGCGGCGCGGGCTTTGCACAACTTGCCGTGATCGTCCGTCCCACGCCGCTCGAAGCGGTGCGCGATGTCAGCAGGGCGAATCAGTTGATGCCCCAGAAGAGCACGTTCTTCTATCCCAAGTTGGCGACTGGGTTGTTTGTCAACTCGCTGGAGTAGGCAAGCAATTCGATTGCCCACTCGTTCATCGCGATGCTACATCGTGGCGAGCGCCGACTCGATCAGTTTGAGTCGCTGCGATTCGTCGAGCACATCATGGATCGCCCGCGCGAGCGATGCCTTCTGCTCGGGATTGGGCATGAAGCGCGCCTCTCGCACCTGCGCGATCATCGCGCTGCGAATCAAGACGCGTTGCTCGGGCGTGGCCGCGACCGTCGTCACGATGTTGTCAAGTTTGCGCTGCAAGGGACGGAACGTGGCGTCATATGCGCTCACAACTTCTCGCCGAAACGACTCGATCATCAGGCGTTGCGTTGCTTGCTCGCGGGTCTTGCCCTTGCTGGCGCTCCTGAGTTCCTCCTCAATCACGGCTTCCCAGTACTCGTCCACCATTGCCTTGAGTTGGACCTCTAAATCCTTTCCAATCGCACCTGCAAGCGGTTCGAGCAGCGGATCGCGGAGAAGACCGCCAGATTCATCACGCTCTGCGTACAACTCCGATGCCAGTTTTCGTACCGCACTCTGGTCATTGGGCTTCAGCAATTCCTCGGAAACTTCGATCCTGTCGAGGTTGTCCAGAAGCAGACGACGCATCGCTTCTGATCGCTCTTCCAACACTTGTCGAGCCCGCTCCCGCTGTGCTGTGTCGAGTGCGAGTTTCTCGATCGCGGCCTGCTCAGGCCGGACATTGAGTCGATTGAACCGACCCTCCATGGTGGTGCTGACCAGTGATTCGGCGCTGCGGTCGCGAACATTTGGACCGCTGAGCACGCTTGCATCAGGATCTTCAGATGCTGGCGTTTCGACTTGCGCTTGACTGAAAACTGCGGAAACGTCTATCACCAGCAGGACAACGCCCACAACAACTTTGACCGCATTCGGACGCAGCACCATCATGGAATGTATGGCATGGCGCAGCACTTGTCACACCCCTGTCACAATCGCGTACTTGCCCCATCACCCGCCGCTACGGTCATGCGTCACACACCAGACTCCGGCGCTCGGAACACTCGCGTTCAGTCACACTTCCGAAAGGACCACAAATGCTATCTCGCTCCCTTGCTCTCCTGCTCTTCGCCGGTTCGACACTCGTAGCGTCTCAAACGCTCGCCCAGCCCGCCAACCCCAATGGAGCCGACATGAACAAACAAGTCCTTCCAGTCTCCAGCCTCACGCTCTATCGCTCCGGGGTCGCCTCCGTCGAGCGACGCGGCTCGGTCTCTGGCGATCAGCGCGTTGACCTGAGCTTCCGCACCGAAAACATCAACGACATACTCAAGTCCCTTGTCGTGCTAGACCTCTCGGGCGGCACCGTTGGCGAAGTGACATATACCAGCCAGGAGCCGCTCCAACGCCGCCTCCAGGGTCTTGGCATCAACCTCGCCGACAACCCACCCATGGGCGAGGTGCTCAATCGGTTGCGAGGTGTGCAGGTTCGCATCCGAACCATCGAGGGCGAAGCAACCGGAACTGTGATCAACGTCGAGAAACGCCCCACCGTGGTCCGCGGCACGCCGGGCGGCAACCACGCCCATCTCGACCTTCCTTGGATCAACCTCCTGAGCGAGACCGGCATCCGCAGCATCAATCTCTCAGACTCCACGGGCTTTGAAATCCTCGACAGCAAACTGTCGGCGGACTTCAAGGCGGCCCTCGCCGCTATCGCGCAGCAACGCAGCGAGGATTCCAAGACTGTCGGCCTGCGGTACAACGGCACAGGCGAACGCAACGTGATCGCGGCGTACGTCCAGCAGGCACCGGTCTGGAAGACCTCGTACAGACTCGTACTACCCGAGGATGGAGACGGCAAAGGCGCGCAGAAGCCGATGCTCCAGGCGTGGGCGATCGTTGAGAACACCAGCGATGAGGATTGGATGGATGTCAAACTCGCACTCGCAAGCGGGCAACCCAGCGCATTCCAAATGAATCTCTATGAGCCAGTCTTCACAGAACGCCCATGGATCCAGGTGCCCGTGCCGCAGACGCTGGTGGCTCGGGCGTATGAAAGAGGAGTAGCGCGCGAGGCCCAGTCGCAGAAAATGTCCGATGACATGACAGAAACAGCAAAGGCTCATTCGCCAGCGTCTTCGGCATCCGCCATCGGGGGCAACAGACTCATGACTGAGCAACGCATGTTGAGTTCGAACATGGCTCAATCCATGGGCAGTTCCGTGGCGTCTGTCGCAACTGGCATGACCACGGGCCAAGCCTTCTTCTACGAACTCGCCAAGCCGGTCAGCATCGGTCGCCAGCAGAGCGCAATGCTCCCGATCGTGAGCCAGGAAGTATCGGGCCGTCGCGTCAGCATCTACAACCCCAATCAACACCCCACCAATCCGATGCGGGGCGTCGAAGTCACCAACGACACAGGCCTGCAACTGATCGCCGGCCCGGTGAGCGTCTTTGATGCAAGTGCTTATGCGGGTGACGCGCAACTCAATGATGTCTCTCGCGGCGAGAAACGATTGCTGGCCTATGCCCTTGACCAGGACGTAAGCGTGAAGCGCGAGACAAACTTTGGCAGAGAGATTCAGACTATCGCCATCCGCGATCGCTCGTTCCAGATCCGTCGCCTCCAGAAGATGACGACCTCTTATGCGATTGAAAATCTCGACGAGAAGAACGACCGCACCTTGATCATCGAAGAGCAAGGCCAGCAAGGCTGGGACCTGATCGAACCCGCAAAGGCCAGCGAACAGACCGCCGATGCTGCAGGACTGCTTCGCTTTGAAGTTCAAGTGCCCATCAAAGGCAAGAAGTCGCACAAGATCGTGCAGCAACAGGTAACGAGCGAGTCGGTTGCAGTGACCGATGCCACGACGGACACGCTCGCGATTTACGCACAGTCAGGTAAATTGTCGTCCAAACTCCGGGCTGCTTGGGACAAGGCACAGGAACTCAAGGCGAGCGTCGCCGCTGCGAATGCAGAATTCCAGCGCAACGAACAGGAGAAGGTTGAGATCGGCAACGATCAGAATCGCATCCGCCAGAACATGCAGACCATCGACCGCGCCAGTGAACTCTACCAACGGCTGATGACCAAACTCTCAAAGCAAGAAACCCGTATGGAGGAACTCGCCACAGCGACGGTCAATACGCGAAACCTCATCGCTACGCGAGAGAATGCTCTCAACGAGTATCTGGCATCGCTGAATCTGGAATAGAGCACCAGCGCGCATGTCTCGGAGGCAAGCAAGACTTATTGGCGGGCGCGCAGACGGGACACCTCTGTCTCCGTCAACTGCCGCAACGGATCAAGACGGAGATTGACATTGATCTCCAGCGAGCGCTTGGCCCAAGCCGAAGCGCTAGCTTCGTCGCCCAATCGAACATACAAATCGGAAATCTTGACTGTGTGCAAGGGATCGTGGGGTGACCACTTCACGGCTTGCTCCCAGGCAAGTGCGGCGTTGTTGAGAGCCTCCCTTGCACTGCCAACCAATCGCGAGTTGCCAGTCGGCAGTCCCGCCCGCTGTTCCCACATCGTCCCCAGCCACGACCAATACGACGCAGATTGTGAGAAATGCGGCTGCGCCGAGAGCAAAACGCGGATCGGCGCGTCGAGGCGTTCGACATCGACCGGCTCTCCGCGCGTAACCCGCGCCTGGGCGACGAGCAGCGCAAGGCGGGAACTCGCACGCAGCGTCGGAAAGTGATCGTGGTTGGCCGCGACCGCGGCATCCAGCATGGGCTGCACACGCTCAGACGTGCGGAGTTGCAGGCTTTGGATTGCTTCGTCGATGTTGCTCGGGCTGATGCTGAGAGGCGAACCATTCGCGGCGGCAATATCATCGCCAAGCAGTCGCAGCATGGCATGCTGGTTTGGTCCGTTCATAGCAAAGCCTTCTTCGCGGCGAGCAATGAATTCCTGAACAACACTCGCACCTACATAGGCACTTGAAAGCGAACGCTGCCAAGTTATCGCACGAGAAGCCGCGATGAGAAGAATCGTGACGGTCACGAGTGCGAGCACGCGCCCAACCCACCCCAGCCACCCAACCATGAGCATCGATAGGTGTTCTTCACCTGGCTGGGCGATCCTCCAGTCGATCGGCCTGGTGGCAAGACCAGCGGCCAACGCAAGCACGAGTCCGCACCACGCGGCGCTGCCCGGAGTCACGCCCGAGAGTTCGATCTGGCTATGCACCGCGCTGACCAGCGCAGCAACCCCCAACGCCGGACCGAGCGTGTGACCGATGCCCGTGCCCGATTGGGCTTCGCGTTCGAGGATGCGGTGCAGCGCCCAGATTACACCAAGCCCAAGCAGAATACCGCTCGCTCGAACGATGCCAGTTTCAGGCGTCGCAGCTTGGCGTTCTAGAACTGCCGCAACGCCCGTTGATGCAATCATCGCAAGACAAGCAAAGCCGCGGCTGGTCCGAAGCAGACCAAGGACATGCGTGCGATCTTCATCAGCGCTGTCATGAGGCTGACTGGGAATATCGCTTTGGGATGGAATAAGCACCGCCCACCCAGCAAAGGATGCAGCCAAAAGCCACAGCGCAGCAACGCCAACACCAACTACACCAAGCGTAGTGATCCAATCGATGAGCACGCTATGGGCGAATGCCGTGTCTTCTGGAGCAATCGCAGGCTTATAGATCATGTACGCATCTTTGAATCCAGTAGGCCCGACTCCCAGAGGATGATGGGCAACAATCCTGGCAGCACCCAGCATGTAAAACCAACGAAAGAGAATGGAGAGTTCGCCGACACGTTCGCCCACCAATCCGCGAGCAACCACCGCAAGCAACGTGCAAGCCACTAGTCCTGGGCCAAGCCATCTCGTGAGTTTCGAGGAGATAATCAAGGTGCGGTCCTTGCGACGCAACCAGCAAGCCATGCCCCCAAGCCCCAGCCCGAGCACCATCGCCGCATAGCCGCCCTTCGAACCCGCGAGCACCACGCCGCAGGCACAGATTAAGCCGCCCAGCGCGAGCACAGCAAGCAACGTGTTGCGATCATGCGACGTGCGCACTTCTCGAAGAGAACGTTCACGCGAGAACTCAAGCCCCAATAGCGTCACAAAGCATCCGACACCGCTCGCAGCGAGCGTGGCAAAGACATTGGCAAGACCAAACCAACCCGAAGCCTCAGGCTGTTGCAGACGTCGGATGTAGCCTCGGGCCATGGCGCTGTCGGGCGACCAGCCTTGCGACGCAAGAAACGATGCCTGATTCTCACGAAATAACTGCATCATCTGCGGATGCTCGACGTAGACCTGCGCAATTCCTTTTGGAACAACCATCATGAGCACCGCGAGCAACGTGCCGCCGACCAGCAGTGTGGTGGATGCTCGCAGCGCATGATCTTTCACGCAGGCGTAGATCGCAAGGCTGATGCCCAGGGCCGCGCTCCAGTGCCCAGCAAGTACGAGATTCTCGATGCTGTTGCCGATGCCGCCGCGCCCCGTGCCCCACACTGTCCACGCAATCAGCAAAAAAGGAAGCCAAAATGGAACGCAGATGATCGCATGCAAGATTCCAGATGTCCGACTTCGTAAACAAAGCAGGCTCACGATCGCAGCACCGCACGCCAACGTCATCGCATCCAGAATCAACGCCCACGCAGGCGTCAGGCCGATCAAGGGACTGGGCACGACAAACGGATCGCCCGACCAAAATGGAAACTGGTCGTACGTGCTCACGCAACGCAACACCACACAAGCCAGTGCGACCGTCATCATCCCGAGAATCTTCGAGTCCGCACCGCTCCGCGCAATCATCGGCGCGCCTCCGCAGAAGTCGCCACTACCCCCGAAAACTCAATCGTCGCAAGAATCAAAAGCAGCAGGGCTACCTGCGTGCCGATCAGCACCGCCCCGGTCGTATCCGTTCGAGTCAGCAGAACACCAGCAATCGCAGCAACACCAGCGAAACCACAAATCACCATCACGGCCATGGGCTTGGATAGCCCTCGACGCACGAAGCGATGCGAAATATGCTGGAGGTCCCCCACCATCGGATTCTTGCCTTGCCTGAGGCGCAACAGGACAACGCTCGTAAGGTCATAGAGCGGGATCGCCAGCACCACCAGCGGCGCCAGCACGGCGTGCCATGATGTAACTGAATCAGGAACTCGCAACTGCCCCATGCGAGGCAGTTCGTCGGTCGGCAAGCCTTCCCAGATCGTCGAGGCATAGGTGATGCGAACACTCAAGAACGCGAGCAGAAAACCCAGCACCAGCGATCCGCCGTCGCCCATGAAGACACTCGCCATAGGCTTATTGAACCAGAGAAATCCGACCAGCGAGCCAAGCACCAGTGCAAAGCAGCCCGCTATAAACCACTGCCCCTGAAGCAACGCAATGGTCATGAAACTCGTCGATGCAATTGCGCCGACGCCCGCCGACAGCCCATCCATGTTGTCAAGAAAGTTCATCGCATTGGTGACGATGAGAATCCACAGCAGCGTGAGGGCAAGGCTCGCCCAAGTGCCACCCGCAAGCGTGTCAACAAATGTGAACATCCGCGTCTGGGTGAGCATCAACACGCCCAGCGATACACCGATCATCACCAACAACTTGGGCAACGCGGGCAGCGGCTTGCGATCATCGACCAATCCCAAGATGTGCAACGCCAGCACACCAAGCAGCACCGACCATGCCCATGGCCCATGCTCTCGAAAACTTTCCGCGTGGTTGGCAAGGATGCCCGCCGGAAGATTGGAAAAGCGAGTCAGCACTTCCCTGGCCCAAGTCGATTCGCGCAACCACACATGAACATCAACTGTCGAGAACAACAAGACGATCGCCGAGAGTGGCACCGCAAAGCCCAGAAAAATACCCACGCCGCCCGTATTGGGCACCCGCCGCGGCGCGGTCTTCACCTGCCCCGCAACACCCTCACCATCCAAGGCATGAAGCCAACGTCCCAGTGCTCGTGCACCCCAGGTGGTTACAAGCGCGACAAGTGCCGCGAGCGGAATCAATGTGAGTACGAACGGGACCATGAACCGGAGTCTATGTTCAACTCAGTCACGGATACTGGGCAAGGTCCACGGCCCGACCACACCATTTGAGACCCTCACCCAGGAGGTCCGCCGCCCGCGCGAAGATGGGCAATCACCGCCTTGATCTGCTCATACGTCACTGCCCCTTCGAGTTGCTCCCAGATCGGACGGAGCTTGCCCCCGCCCAGTTCGTCCAAGGCCGCTTCCACGCTCGCGTAGGTTCGATCATCAACCCACGAAGCGATGCTCGCCGGCTTGCTCTGTTCAATCCAGGTACAGAGATATTCACTCGCAGTGCCGACGGACATCTTGATCGTTACCGCGACCTCAGCCAGTGATTCTCCCCGCTCGAAGCACGTAGCGGCATCGGCGCGCAAGCGATCCCGCGCGGGATTGCCAGCGGTGCGAGCAGCCTCACGCACACGCTCTTGCTTCGGAGCAGTATCGCGCTTGCGAGCCGGCTCGGCGGCATCGAGCACCAGGTTGTACTGATCGCAGTACGAGGCGATGCGTTGGATAAAGGCCTGTCCAAACTCCTGGAGCTTGATGTTGCCGATGCCCCGAACGCCCAGCAGTTTGTCGGTGCTGCTGGGCCGCACGCGAGCGAGTTCCTCCAGAGTCACATCGCCAAAAACCACATACGGAGGAACACCCTTCGCAGCAGCGATGTCGCGCCGAAGTTCGCGGAGGTTGTCAAACAAGGCTCGCTCAGTCTCTGAAAGTGTCGGGGAAGCGTCGGCCAGTCGAGACACATTGACACCACTGCGCTGGTCAGTCTTGGCACTGCCCCGCTGTCGATAGAGTGTGACCTCGCGTTCACCCCGCAAGACCGGGCCCGATGCACCCGCAAGACGTAGTAGTGGATAATCCCCCGACTCAACCTCCAACATGCCCAGGTCAACAAGTTGCTGGATGTATTGCACAATCCGCTCTCGCGGCAGGTCGCTGAGCATGGCGAACGTCGAAAGCTGATCGTGCCCGCGCTCGATGATCTTCGCCGCCTTGCTGCCCTTGAGGACATCAGCGACATGAGCAGTCCCGAATCGCTGGCCCACGCGATAGACGCAACTCATGATCTTGCGGGCGATGGTGTTGCCATCGGGGACAGATTCGAGTTCGCCCAGGCAAACATCGCATGCACCGCAGCCTGGAAGGACGCTCGTAGCGTCTGCATCGTCCGCCGAGCGTTTGGCTGGCGGGACGTATTGCTGACCAAAGTACTCCGTCAAGGCCGCGTGCCTGCACCGAGCGCTGCCAGCCACTTGCTGCATCTGTGCGAGCAATTCGCGCTGAACCTTGAGCCCCTCGCGGATGCTCCGCGGGTCGCCATCGCTCTCCGCCGCTCCCCTCTCCATCAGTTTCAGCCAGCGCACCGCGTCGCCTCCGCTGTAGAAGAGCACGCACTCCGCCGCCAAGCCGTCGCGTCCCGCCCGCCCTGTCTCCTGCTGATAGTGCTCGACGGTCTTTGGCATCGCGGCATGAATAACGCAGCGTACATCGCCTCGATCAATGCCCATGCCAAACGCAACCGTGGCAACGACCACATTGAGACGTTCTTCCTGAAACTCAGTCTGCACCCGCGCTCGAACCACAGGCGAGAGGCCAGCGTGATACGCCTTGGCCTTGTAGCCGCTGCCAGTCAGTTCCTCCGCGAGCGACTCGCAATCCTTGCGGCTGATGCAATAGATGATCGAGGCATGATCGCGATGACGAAACAGAACGTCGCGCACTTGCCGCGAGAGATCGCCCCGCTGAACCACGCGATACGTGAGGTTGGGCCGATCAAAGATGCCAACCAGCAACTCCGGATTGCGCAGCGCGAGTTGGCGAGCAATGTCCTCACGCACGCGAGGCGTGGCCGTCGCGGTGAACGCATGAAAAGCGACCTTGGGAGGGGCCTCGCGAACCATCGCAAGTTGGCGATACTCGGGGCGAAAGTCATGCCCCCATTGGCTGATGCAATGCGCCTCGTCAATGGCAAATCCCGACAGATTGCCCGTGTCATGAAGTCGAGCCAGCCACGTCAGAAATCCACTGCCAACCAGACGCTCGGGCGAGACATACAGCAACTTCAACGTGCCATCGCTGACCTGCTGGCGGACAGTGCTCATCGCACTGGCTTCCATGCCGCTATACAGCGCTGCTGCGGGATATCCCGCCAATGTCAGGCCATCCACTTGATCCTTCATCAGCGAGATCAGGGGTGAAACCACAATAGTGAGGCCTTTGGCCAGCGCCGCAGGAATCTGAAAGCAAAGGCTCTTGCCGCCACCGGTTGGCATGACCACCAGCGAATCCCGCCTCGAGAGGCCAGCCTCGATCGCCTGGGCCTGCAATGGTCGCAGCGAGTCATATCCCCAGTAACGCTGCAGAACTTCGAGTACCACGGGCCGCACAGGAGGGCGCTGCGTGATGCTCAGTGGAGGCGGCATGGTCGAGGATACGGGGATCAAGCACATGCCTCAGCGCCCCAGCACGGAACGCAAGCGAAAGCCCAAAGAAAAATCCCAGCAATTCTTTACTCAGTGTCCAGTTGAGATTGCAGGCACTACACGCCCAGCCGAGCCCCACGCCCAGGCGCTCGCCCCGAAGCATCCTTGGGAGCACCCAAAACCTGGAACATCGCCTTTGCGGATGCCGTGAGCACTTCATCCACGTTGACGTTCACGCCCGGTGCGAGCCATGCCCGGTCAAACTCATACACGCACCAGCCATCAAAGTCCAGGCTCGCCAACTCGGCTATGTCGCGAACGACATTCAAGTCACCCTGTCCCAATGCCACAGGCGTCGCGCCCTTCATGTCCTTGACTTTCACGCAAACCAGGCGATCCCCCAGCACATTGGCCGCGTTCTTGATGCTCTCGCCCGCGAGTTTGCCCACTGGCAACGAGTAGCTCGCGACGACCATCGAGTGGCCAACCTTATCGATCAACTCAGCAAGTTCCGCAGAAGTGTTGAAGGAACCGCCATTCTCAATCAACAGTTTGACCCCCGAGTTGTGGCAGTAGTCCGCCGCCTTCTGCATTCGTGACGCAATCCGCCCGATGCCCGACTTTCGCGACTCTCCGCTGGGTAACTCAAAACCGAAGACGCGCACAAAGGGACATTCAAGCCGCACGGCGAGGTCGACCGCGCTCTTGGTCTGGCGAATCGCTCGCTCGTTGTCACTGATCACATTCCCGATGACGGGCGGATCGACGGGCTCGTCAAAACCGATGCTCGTCGCCAAGGCACATATATCCATGCCAGCCGCGCGGACTCGTGCCCGCGTCTTTACGGGTGCAGACAGGGCCGGATCGCACGCAAACTGGGTCGAACCATTACCAAACGTGCGAAGCTCCAAGCCAAGAAAGCCCCAGGACTCAAGTCGGGCGGCGATCTGGGCAAGGGTCCAGTCCGGACAAGCAACCGTGGAGAAAGCGGGCTTCATCATGCCCGACTATACGGGCCGTGACGCGATCTTCTCGTCCCTCCAGCCGACGTTCCAACTTGGATTTACTCCGTCCAGAATTGGCCATCCAGCACTCACATCGAGCTCCCGTCAAACACATGAAACACATGAAACAACCAATGCACCTAACCCGTATGCAATTGCGAACACAATCAGTAGACCGCCGTACGGTTGTGTAGACCAATCACCAATGCCTTTGCTTGCGAGGTTCCCCATGCGTCGCATTGTTCGAGAAGCAATGAAAACTTGCACGCTGGCGGGCCTGGCTGCCCTGTCCTTGGTTGCTGGCCTCTGGGCAGGTGGCTGCTCTGGCAACAGCACCACCCCCGCAGTCAGTCCAACCCTCCAGCACCCAGCCCCGACATCCATCGAGCCCCTCGCAGGCCTCACGATCACGGCCCCCACCGATGTTGCCCCGACCATCGAAGATTGGACCTTCGAGTCCACCCCCGCCGTCCCCGGCAAGGCACTCACCACCCGGTCCTATCGCATCATGACAACCGTCGTGAACGCTCGATTGCACGAGCGCCTGCCCATCTTCATGGAAACTGCGTTGCGACACTACACCAGCGCAATCGCCAACCTGCCCCAGCCCGAAGGCCAAATGAATATCTACATGATGGCCAACCGCCCGCAATGGGAGCGGCTCACGCAGCGCGTCATGGGCGACGACGCATCGACATATCTGAGAATCGAACGCGGTGGCTTCACGGCTCGGGGCAGCAGCGTTTTGTGGGACATCGGCCGGCGTGACACCATGTCCATCTCTGCCCACGAGGGATGGCATCTCTACACCCAGCGTGCCTTCCGCGACGCGCTTCCCATAGGCCTTGAGGAAGGCATCGCCACCTACATGGAAGGTTACCGCTGGAACCCCAACGAACAAGACGCGCCATCCTTCCTGCCCTGGGCGAATGGCGAGCGATTCATGCAACTCCGCGAGGCGGCCGCGCTGGAGCGATTGGTCTCCATAGAAGAGTTGCTGCTCTCATCGCCCCAGGACCTCATGAGTCGCAGTACCCAGGGTGCTCTTGATTACTACGCACAGGTATGGGCATTGGTACACTTCCTGATCGAAGGTGATGGCGGACGATATCGCCCCGCCCTCGCCGAAATGCTTGAGGATGCAGCGACCGGACGCATGACCGCACGCATCCGGGAAAAGTTCGGCCCCCGCGCCGCCAGCATTCACAACGCCCGACGTCGCGGCATCGATGTCCTCAGCATCTACACAGATGTGCCCAGCGCCTCACTCGACGAAACCTACAAGCAGTTCGTCCATCGCATCGTTCGCACCGGTGCCGCGCAAAGCATCTGGCGGGGAGAATCGCCAATCCAATAGAGCATTTGCCCACCACCCCGACCCCGCACTGAGCACTACTGCCCATCGCTTAACCCTTGACAATCACCTGCCACATTTCCTGCAACCGCTTTGCAGAAACCGGGATGCTGGTGCGTAATTCCTGTGCAAAGAGCTGGACTCGAAACTCCTCCGTATGCCACCGGAACTCCTCGACCCTGACAGGGTTCAGGCCCAGTTCCTTCTGACGCAGTTTCAGTTCCTTCCAGCCACGAACGAACGGCTGAATCTCCTGCATCAGTTTCTCATCGCGGACGTGCCCCCCGCCAATCAACCGGGAAAGCCGAGTGCGCATCGCCTGGAGGTATCGTGGATAATGTCGCAGCCACTCAAATGGCGTGCTGATCAGGAAGTCCCTAGGCACGAGCTCCCCAAGCTGATCGCGCAGGTCGTCGAGGGCCGGGACAAAGGCCGGGGGATGTCTGGTCGAAAGCGTGCGCTGCACCTCCTGATAGAAGCCCATCACTTGCGTCACGACCGGCACAACCTCCTTCACAGCGGGCCCAAGGCGTTCGATGCCGCGTGTCACGCGAAACGCAAACTCTTTCTCGCTCCGCACGGGCAGCATGTCGCCGATGAACGCGCGATCCGCGATCAATTCCTGCACGCTTTCCTTGAAGGAGAGCATCGAACCCAGCGTGCTGTACTGCAACGCCGCAGTTTCAAGACCCGGAATATACATGCAATGCCGACGCAGCGCATCGACCGCGGAAAACATGAACAGTCGACGTGTGCCAGCACGCGTTGCCGCCTGCGACGCATCAAACGTGTCATACAACCGCAGTGACACGCCTACGCGATTATCTTCAATGCCCGGATACGCACCAAAGCGGACACCCGCCTGCTCCATCTCCACCCGCTCGGGTAGATCGCCAAAGTCCCAGTGCTTGATACCGCCCCGCGTGAAGCGATGTGGGCTGGTCAGCATCCCTTGGCGAATCTTGGGAGCCAGCAGCGCCTTGAGTTGATTGACATCTCGACCCGCCGCGATCGTCCTGCCCTCGCTGTCAACCACTTCAATCCGCATGCTCATCCACAGCGGCGTGGGAACACTCGAAAGCAGGTCCTTCGGCACATCAACCGCACAGACCGCGAGAATCGCGCTCCGCAATGCGTCGATCAGGTTGCCCACCCCATACTTGATCACAGCGAGCACCTTTTCTCCTAGTTCGGATGGCGCGGGCAACACACGCCGATACTCGCGCCCCAGTCCTCGCACCAGCGTCTCGACCCGTTCGCGAAAGTGCCCTGGAATCAACCACGCCAGTCGATCCGCCGAAACCTGCCCAAGTGCTTCGAGAGGCACGCGAACCGTGATGCCGTCGGCCTCATGCCCGGGTTCCAGGCGATAGGCAAGAGGCAGCTTCAATTGCCCGACGTCAATCAAATCCGGAAACGCGTCCAGCCCAGGCAACTCAATCCCATCGACGAGCAGGTCCTCAAGGCCCATGTGCAGCAAACGCGGACTTGTCTTTGACTGCTCATGCCGCCACTTCTCAAACGCTCCCGCTGTGCATGTCTCCTTGGGCACGCGCTGGTCGTAATACCGGAAGCGACGCTCGAAATCGGCAAGCAGATTCTGTCGGCGCGTCCGTACTTCCAGTTCCTTCACATCATCTTCGAGACGAAGGTTGTGCTGAAGAAATGCAGGCGGCTTCTCGACATCCCCCAGCACCAGCGCATGATGGATGAAAATATCGCGCGCCTCGACGCGGTTGATATCTCCATAGTGAACCCGACGCTTGGGCACGAGTTCAAGGCCGCTGATCGTAATGCGTTCGTTCGCAAGTACTCGCCCCGCGTGCCGATCCCAGCGTGGATCACTATGCGAGCGTTTGAGAAGATGCGCCCCCAATTCTTCGATCCAGTCCGGCTCGACCGGTGCGAGCGTGCGTGCATACTGCTTGGTCGTGCGCACCACCTCCGCCGCCATCAGCCACTTGGGCCCTTGCTTGAACAGAACGCTTCCTGGAAAAATGTGATAGCGGTTGCCGCGCCCGCCCGCATAGTTGCCCAACTCGCGATCGTGCTCAACCTTGGTCGCGATATTGCAAAGTAGACCAGTCAGCAGCGCACGATGCATGCCCTGTGGCTTCGCCGCGTCTTTGTTGGCCCGAAGCTGCAATTCCGCCGCGACTTCAGTAAGTTGGCTGTGCAGGTCTTCCCACTCCCTCATACGAACGAACGAGACAAAACGCTCCTTGCACCAGCGCCGCATCCTGCTCCCCGTCAGTTGGCGTTTCTGTTCCCGCCACAATGTCCAGAGTTTCAGAAACGAAAGAAAATCCGAAGTTGGATCGTCAAACTCCTCGTGCGCCTGATCAGCCTTGTCCGCCGCCGCCATGGGGCGTTCACGCGGATCCTGAATACTCAGCGCCGCTGCAATCACCAGCATCTCCCGCAGGCACGCCTCTCTTTCAGAAGCGAGAATCATCCGCCCGATGCGCGGATCGATGGGCAGCCTCGCAAGCGCTCGACCGATATCAGTCAGGCGTTCCTGCTCGTCAATTGCGCCGATCTCGAAGAGCGTTTCGTACCCATCCTTCACGGCACGCGGATCAGGAGCCTCGATGAACGGAAAATCCTCCACCCTGCCCAGTCGCAGGTTGGCCATCTGTAGAATCACGCTCGCGAGATTATCGCGAAGAATCTCCGGATCCGTAAACTCATCGCGCCCGCGAAAGTCATCCTCGCCATACAAACGGATGCAGATGCCCGGCCCCAGCCGCCCGCACCGTCCCTTGCGCTGGTCCGCGCTGGCCCGCGAGATCGCCTCGATCTCAAGCCGCTGAACCTTGGTGCGCGGGCTGTAGCGATTAATGCGTGCATATCCCGGATCGATCACGTATCGAATCCCAGGAACCGTCAGACTCGTCTCCGCCACATTCGTCGCCAGCACGATCCGCCGCCGGTCGTGCGGTTTAAAGACTCGTTGCTGCTCCTCTGCCGTTAGTCTCGCAAAGAGTGGCAGCACTTCCGCATAGTCACCATCCGCAAGCCGATGCTTGGCCAGCGTCTCCGCCGTCTCTCGAATCTCGCGTTCACCCGACAGGAACACCAGAATGTCTCCCGATCCTTCGATCGAGAGTTCATCCACCGCGTCCAGAATGTGCCGCTGAAACTGCTCGTCGCGTTCGTCAAGGTTCTCCTCGCCCGGCGCGCGATAACGAACCTCAACCGGAAATGTGCGTCCCGAAACTGAAATCACGGGTGCGCCGCCAAAGTGCTTCGCGAAGCGATCCGGATCGATAGTCGCGCTCGTGACGATGATCTTGAGGTCCGGACGCTTGGGAAGCAGCGTGCGCAGATAGCCCAGCATGAAGTCGATGTTCAGGCTGCGCTCGTGGGCCTCGTCGATGATGATCGTGTCGTACTGGAGCAACTGCCTATCGCCCTGTGTCTCGGCGAGCAGGATACCATCAGTCATCAGTTTAATGAGATTGCGCGGACTGGTTTGATCGCCAAAGCGCACCTTGCACCCCACAACCTCGCCCATCACAGACCCTAATTCTTCGCTGATTCGCGCGCCAACGCTCCGGGCAGCGATCCGTCGTGGCTGGGTATGCCCGATCACTCCCACGACACCTCGACCCGCCTCGAGGCACATCTTGGGAATCTGCGTTGTTTTGCCGCTGCCCGTCTCCCCGCACACGACCACGACCTGATGCTCGCGAATCGCCTTGAGAATGTCCGCTCGCTTCTGCGACACGGGAAGATCCTCCGGATACACGATGCGTGGCACGCTCTCCCGACGCTGGACAACGCGCCGCAGGGCGCGATCAACCTGCTGTCGGAACTCCTCAAGTTGACCGCCGTTGATGGCCGGACCGCCATGCTCTCGCCCATTCTCGCCACCCTTGGCGCGAAGCGATTGCCAACGCCTCCAAAGGCGCTCGCGATCCACTGCCATCAGGTGTGAACCATCAGCGCGACCTCGCAGCAGCGATTCCAACTCCGCCACTTGCTGGCTTGCCACATCCCCAGGGGACACACCATCTCCATCGTGCGCGAGCGACTCTCCCGACGCGGGGCTTGGTTCGCGCCCGAAGCGCCGCGGAAACCCATCATATGGACGCACGAACGAACAAAAAATTGTACATACTCATCGCTTGGATTCCGGTTTCGTCTCAATTGCCTTTGGAACCCCCACCGCAACTCGCATCACTTCCATCACGCCTTCGCCTCGCTTCGAAGGACCAAACGCGATCATCGAAGGCCCGCGCTGGTCTCGCACCGCTCTCGCGACAAACGGCGAGCCCAGCACTCGCGCCGGTTCCAGCCCCGCCTCAACGCCCGCGTCGGGCAGGTACATCAAGCCTTGGCGAGCCGTGAGAAAGTAGCCGCTCGCCCCGTCGTCGCCCCGCCAGCGAACACTCGCCACCGTGCCCTTGCCCATGGGAGAAAACGTCCCCGCACGCGGCTCAAACAGCACGACACGAGCCTGGACCGGATGCACAAACGCGAAACCACCCTCTTCCGAAGTTAGCTTCGTATCCCAGCACGAAGGCTGCACGCTCGACATCGCCTGAAACGCCTGCGCAACATCGCCATCCGTACTCACACGCCGACGCGAAAGCAGATTGCCCCCCGTCGCTCCGAGGCCGATGGCACCAATTTCAACCCCAGCCTCGCGCACGCACATCGCAAAGATCATCTCGCCGCCCGCAACCGGCGTTCCCATGACCCAGGCGATGCCCGATTCGCTCACGAGCACGCGCTGGCCCCGCGAATCAATCGCGATCAGCGCAGCCGATTCATCCCCTTTTTCTCGATAACTGCACACGATCCCTTCGCCGCCGTTCATGAACGCAGCCTGCGAATAAATCCCATCCCCCTGCGCAAGCCAGCGAAATCCGCCCCTGATCCATCCGATCTCGCCAATCCAACGTGAACCATCCCGTCGGACAGATTCCACAAGGAATCCACGCATGGAAGTGTCTCGACCCAGCAGCAACCCCGAGGGCGTTTCGGTCGGCAGCGCAATCAGTTGCAGTCCTTTGTCCGTCACCTCATACACCGCAAGCCGGGCAGCCTCTGCGGGTGTCTGGTCATCCTGCGCGAGAATCGTTGGCCACGCCGGCGCTTTGCCCTGTTGCACCGCGATGAACCGTCCATCGGGCGACACGATGGGGAGCGTCTGCCCGTCATACTCCACCATGCCCAGCGGAACGATGGCGACCTGCACGCGGCTGCTGCTGACCCCGCGAGTGACGGGCTGTGCGATGGTCCCGTCGGGAAGTTCCATCTCGGGAGCAGCACCCGGGGGAGCAGCACCGGAGCGACTCTCGCCCGCCGATCGCTGGCCAGAGTTGCTGACAGCAGGCGCACTCACCCTGCTCCCCGATCCATTGGATCCCTCAGACCCACCAGATCCATCACGCTTGATCTGCAAACCCCGCCTGGGTTTTTCGTCAACCGTCACGCACCCGCAAGCCACCACCAGCAACGCCAGCACGAACAACCACGATGCACACCATGAAACTGACCACGTTGTCCGCACTGCCCTCACGGCTGCTCTCCAGGCAAGACCGGCGCATTGAACACATCATCCCCAGGCAGGGGCACGCGATCCTTGTTGCGCCGCTTGGTCTCCTGCTTGTTCTCGTTCGGGCGTGCCTCAGTGCGAATGCCCTTGAGGCGCTGAATGAACTGCTCGTTGTTCGGATCGTTCTCGCTCGTGTTGTTGATGACAACGGGCGTGATAAAGACCAACAACTCGGTATTGGTCTTGGTGATGTCCCGGCTCTTGAACAGCTCACCAAGAAAAGGAATATCCCCAAGCAGCGGCACCTTCCGAACAATATTGGTGTTCTCCTCGCGAAGAATGCCCGAGATGACCACAGTCTGTCCGTTGCCGATGACCAACTGCGTCGTCGTCTCGCGTCGATCGATGACAAATCCGCCGAACAGCGTTTCGCCAGGCACGATGCTCGACAATTCCAGATTCACACGCAGATCGACATCGCCCTTGACGGTGATGCGCGGACGTGCCCGCAGGTTGATGCCCACCGCCTTGTAGTCAAACCCCTGCACAAGATTACCCTGCGCATTCGTCTGCGACTCGTTCACGAAGGGAATGTCCTGGCCATCAAAGAACTCCGCCTCCTGGTTGTCGCTGGTGAAAACCTTCGGCTCGCTCAGAATGCTGACGTTGGTCTTCTGCGCCAGCGCTTGCAGCAGCACATTCACGTTCGTGTTGACCGACAACACAGACGTGTCAAAGAGCGAACTCGCAAAGTTGTTGGATTGCCCGCTGGCCCCCGCGCCAAGGCTGATGCTGTTGTCGGGGTTGGAAGCAGTCAGCGTGCCGCTCCCCCAGCGCAGGCCCAGCGACATCGCGTCCTCACGCGATACCTCCGCAACAATCGCCGAAATCAGCACCTGCCGCCCCGGCTTATCAAGCTGCGTAATCAACTCGGCAATGCTGCTCTTGTACTCAGGTGGCGCAACAATCATGATCGCATTCTGCCTCCAGACCGGCACGATCCGGATCAGGCCAATCAGATTGCTGGCATTACGACGGTCCGTCGGCGTCCGGGCACGCTGCCACCAGAACGAGAGCGTGTCCCGCGTCGCCGCCGCCTCGTCAGTAGTCGTATCCGTGGTTGAGGTCGCAAACGGGCTTGCCCCGGAGGTCCCGCCCGAAGACAGCCCTTCTTCAGCACGACGAATCTGCGCCAGAGTGCCTTCCTGCGCCAACAGCGCATTGATCTGCTCGGCAAGATCCTCCGCGTTCGCGTGCTTTAGTTCCAGCACCTCGGGCAGCCCAACCGTCTGCGGCATGTCCAGCCCCTCGATGATCTTGTCGATCACCAGAAGATTGTCCGGACTCTTGGCTATCACCACCAGCCGCCCCGCGTCCGCGATCGGCTGGAACGTGAACTGCCCCGCCAAACGCCCAGCGCCTTGCCCCGCCTGCGGCGCATCACCCTGATTCTGCTGATTGTTCTGATTGCCCTGATTGCCCGCAGGCCGCGCGGCGCTCGTTGTGCCGCCACCACCAAACAATCCGGTTAAGAGGTTAGAGACTTTCACCGGATCACTATGCTTAAGTTCATAGATTCGCGGCACGATCGCGTCTTCGGGAAGCGGCTGGTCCCACTCATCGACGATGAGTTTGCGAATCTGCCCGAGAATGACCCCATCCGCCGCCACCGTCACGCTGTTCTGCGACGTGTTCGCCGTCACCTTGATGACGTTGGTCGAGGCACCCTCTTCCGCCCCCTGCTGCTGATTGCGCGCCCAAGGCTGGAAGCGATTCTGATCGGTGCGATTGGCCTGACCATCCTCCTGACCAAACAGATCATCGATGTTCTTCTTGATAGAGGCCGCGTCGGCATACCGCATGCGAAACGTCTCGGTCTGCAACGCGCCCGCGGCGGGTCGATCCAGCGAATTAATGAGGTTCTCGATGCGTTGCAACAGCGCGATGTTTCCAACGATCGATAACTGGTTGGACTCCTCATCGATGGAGAGCTTGGCAAAGTCGGGCAGGCCGCCCTTGATCACATCGCCCATCTTCTTGGCAGTGTTGTAGCGAAGACGGAACACCTTCTCGACAAACGCGCCCTGGTCGCGCCGATCCAGCACGGATTCTCCCGGGCCGATCACCGGAACGTCCTGCCTCGTGATCTCGCCAATATCTCGCAGCGACACGGTCGTGTCTGTCTCGACAACCGCTATGCCGTTTTGCTGCAGCGCCAGCACCACAAGATCAAACGCCTCCTCGCGCGGAATCTTGCGATCATTCAGCACCGTCACCTTCCGCGACAGCACCGCCTGCTGTGGCAGCACTACCTTGCCAGTCACCTCAACAATGAAAGAGATCATGTCCTCAACCGTGACGTTCTTGAATGCCAGAGCCGTCGGTGGTCCCTCGATCACGCGTCGCCCGCGCCCGTCGAACCTTTGCTCTGGCTTCTGTGGTGGCTTCTGCTCTGGATTGGGCATCGCAGCCTTCGCATCTTCCGCCATTGGCTCGTCGGGCTGCGCTTGACCTGCCTCAACCTCATCTGGCTTGGCCTCATCCACCTTCGCCGCATCAACCTTCACCGGCTCGGCATCCTGCGCCCAGGCGCTAGGCACGCTCGCGGTCGTCCCGGCAACCAAAGCCATCAACGCCGAGCCCAGAACAAAACCTCGCGATCCGTTCGCGCTCAAACCCGTCCACACCCGCCGACCTGCGCCTCGACAATTCATGCGCTGCTCCCAGTCTTCCATGGCACGCCCGCGCCTGCCCTTGATGACAACCTCAACATCCGCAATCCCGCCATACCAATCGAACCTGTCACACCAATCTAATTGGAGTCCTTGAAGATCAATCGATCGCGTTGATAGAACGCCACCTCAAACTCCTTGCTCTTCCATTGCACCTTCGCCCCCCATGGCGCATCCGTCGACAACACCTTCACACCCTCAACCTCTTCGCCCCCCGCCTTCGCTCGTTTCCCCCCCGCAAACCACACCTCGTCCAGCACGATCGCAGCGATCGCCGGGCCTTCGTACCGATCCGGCGTTGCCTCGTCTGGCTCATCCTCCTCCGCCACTTCCACAGGTAACGTCCCCGCCTCGCCAGGCTTGCTCGGAACGTAAAAAATCGACCGCCCGCTGACCTGCTTCGCAGAGTTGTCGATCGCCGTCGCCAGTTGCTTCACCCGCTCGTCGTTGCCCGCATCGCTCTGCACAAACGCCGTTGGCGACGGCAGCAAAGCCGTGCGAATCAGTTTGATGACCTGCCATAGGACCACAAGCCCGCCGGCAACCACCAGCGCGCACGCCAATTGACCCAGCCACCTGAATCCTGCCTTCGCCCCAACTTGTGTCCCGTCTTGTGCCATGCGATCCAGACCTCACCATTGCCAGTTCACTGCAACCAGAAAACCCTATACCAAATCCCACGCCAAACACTTCCTACTTCGCCTTCTTCACCAACACCCACGTCTCAACCGCAATGCTCACACGCAACAACCGATTGAATCGATCTTGCCCATCGCTCTGACGGATGTTGATTCTCGGTATGGTCGTCACCAGCGGCTCACGTTCCAGGTCGGCAAGCACCGCAATCACCTGCTCGGGAGTCGCCTGAAAAGACAAATCGTTGACGAGTTTCTCCACCCGCTGCTGCCCGCTCGCGCCCATCAGCGTGACCAGCGATCCCTTTTCGAGCGGGGTGCTGCGGTTGCCGCTCGTCATGTTCGAGATGCCGTGTCGCTTGAAAATCTCGTCGATGGCACTGCTGAACTCGGTGCTCCGCTTCGTGGTATCAACTGGTAGCGCAACTAGGCCAAACTGCCGCTCCCCAACCTTTGCCATGCTGGCCGCAGCATCCAGTTTGCTCTTGCTCGCCGCATAGGTGCGAAGCGAGGCTTCCAACGCTGACGCCCGTCCGCTCATTTCACTGGTGCGGTTGAGCACTGGTTCCACGATGCCAAAGTACGCCGCGAAGGCTAGCCCACCCCACATGGCCCACTGCACGCTACGAGGCAACGCCCAGAGTCGCGCCAGCAACCCCGGTGCCTTGACACCGACTTCCGTCGAGTTGGCTGATGCGCTGTTGCTCACGTTCCACCCGCCTTCTTCGCTTCGGCTTCGCGCGCTTCCTTCATCCGGGTCTGCAACTTGGTCGCTTCTTCCGTCACCCGATCGCGCACCGACGGGTCCGCCTTCTGATTCGCGCTCAGGAACTTCCGACGCTCCGCCCATCCCTTCATGGCTTCCGACGCGCTCAACTTTGCAATCTCTTCGTCCTTGATCTCCGCTGGCGGTTCATTACTCGAACTGCTCGCCGAAGGTCGGCGCGATGCGCCCTCTTCTCGCTTGGAGCCACTGCTTGCTCCCCCGCCCACTGTTGGCGACACCGTGCTCGAAGCACTACTACTCGCCGCGGCCCTTCGACCCGGTTGCTGAGCCGCCGCTCCCTTGGGTGGCACCGCATTGCTCGCCCCCTCCCCATACAGCCGCACAGCCAGCGGCTGCGAAACAAAGTCCTCGCTGGGCTTGACGCTCACATGCAGCGCCGTACCAGACGCGACCGTCAGCGTGTACGTGAACTCCACGACATCGCCCTTGGGATCAACACCCTTGCGGGCCACAGTCGAAAAAAGTTTCGTCGCGTTGAGGTTGGTCTCAAACTGCGTCACCAGTTCGCGATTGTCCGCCTGCCCTTCAACCGTGATGTTCTGATCCACCGTCATGCGCAGTTCAGTCAGCGTGACACCAACCGGCGCAGCCCCGGCAATGTCCCCCAGCATCTTGGTCATGGGCCAGCGAGCCTTCTCGATCTGCTCAAACATCGCAGCCCGCAACTCCACGTCCTTGCTCTTGCTCCGCACCTCGGAAAGGTCCTTCGCCCGCGTTTGAGCAACGTTCAGCCTGGCCCACGCCATGCCCCATGGCACAAGCAGCAAGCACGCTACTGCAACCGTCGCAAGTACCCCCGCTCTCCTGGGAACGCTCGCCCATCGAACCACCCGCAAGCCCAGCGGCTCATGCACCTTGGGTGCATCACGCCTCAGTCCCGCGAAAGCGCCCAGCCCCGCCCGGTCCTCAAGCACCGCCGCACACGCCCCCATCGAGACCGCATGCTTGCGGAACGACATGCCAGACAACACACCAGTCACCCCGGCATTGAACCGCTTGCCCAGCTTGCTGGCTAGCCCCTCGCCCGCTGGCCACGCGCTGCCCATCATCGCATCTACTTCCACATTATCAGCGATGCCATCCGACCCCGCCATGCCCGCCAGTTCACACGCCTGCCCAAACGTCTCCTCTACAATCGCTTGCCACGGATGCTCATCATCGGGCTGATCGACCACCACGCGCGCTGCAGCCTTCTCGCCCACAGCCACAAAAACGCTGATCGCCCCCTCGCTCTCTCTTGCGTCGATGATCACCTCTGGCTCGCCGCCTCGCAACGCGACCAGTGCTCCAAGCGGCGTACACCATCGCTCCTCCACACCATCCAAAACGCCAAGGTCCGGACCAACTTCTGCACCAGTGCCACCCCCAGCCCCACCCCCAGCTCCACCAGTAGACTCTGCCCAGCCAGTCAGTAGCACGCAGCGTGTCTGCATTCCATCGCCAGTTGAAGGCAGGAACGCAGCACCCACGCGATGCGCAGGCACGTTGGGCGGTGCCTCCGCTTCGACGATCAGCGCCAGCGTGCGAGCCAGATCGGCGTCCCCCGCCACCGGAATCCGCACCGTCCTCGCAACGCTCCGACGCGTCGGCACAACCCGCACCAGCAAGGTCGCTCGCTGCGCAAACACTTCGCGCCGCACCGCCCCACCATCGCTCGCGCCAAAGAGCCCGGAAAATAACACCCGCACCCCGCCCCCTTCACC
>CAYRPC010000015.1:0-38174 GCA_964425995.1 uncultured Phycisphaeraceae bacterium | reverse complement strand
ACCTTACACACCCCACCCTCACACAAACAGACTACTTGCGGGGACCATCATTCGTTCGGCAATCGACAAGTGCAACCCCTGAGCGGAAATGATCGGACGATACAAGCCCACGCGCAGGGGATGCGGACGCTGGCATGGGTGGCCTATGGACGAACTTGTCAGGGATATGCCAGGGGGTATACAAAATGTTACGGGTTAGCCACCAGAGGGCGGCGAAGTGGTAGTTGGGGCTGGATAGGTGCCGCGCTCGACATCCTGCCACGGGGGCACGCAGCGAAGGATTTCGGGAAGTAATTCGTTCAAAATGCTCCCGGCGGCCAGCCCCAGTTCCTCCACGGACTTGACGGTGTTGCTGGTGAACTGGACCTTGGTGTAGTAGGCGAACTTGCTGCGGAGATCGAAGGCCAGCAGGCGGACACCTTCGGCGCGCGAGACGATGCCACCGTTGGCAATAAAGAAGTAGCCCGAGTACAACTCTCGCCCCTGGAGGTCTTTGAACTTGAAGGTGCGGAGTTTGATGGATTGGGGATCAAAGGTCGCGTAGACCTTGCCACCCGGCTGGTCGGAGGAGTTGGGCAGGCGGGCGCGGAAGAGGCGACCCTCAAGGACGGATGGAACATCCTCGTCGGTTACTACCCGCCAGCGATCGGAGTCGATGGGAACTGGTACATCCTGACCGTCGCTGGCGAGGCTCATGCCTCCACCGACGAAACAGCGATCCGAGACGTGGGGAACGGTGTCGATCATGCCCGTGTAATACGCCGCGTGGAAGTCGATGATTTGTCGCTCTTTGTCGTTAGGCTGGTCGCGCCTGGCGTAAAGACGGGAGACGTAGTTGGTGGTACCCAGCGTGGCTTCGACCTCGGCGTTCTCGCGTCGGTCTTGTCCCAGTTGTGTCCACTGGGAGAGTTCGCGCGGGAGTGCGATCAGTTGGCGGTTATTGGGTGGACTGATGGGCAGCTTGTTGAGCATCAGTTTATATCGCGAGACTGCGGCACCAAAGCCAATCGCGGCGGTGGCAAGCACGGCAATTGCTACCCAGATTGCTGGGCTATGAATCAGCGCGAGCAGCGAGTTGGAACGTGCGATGGAAGGCTGTGTGGACTTCAAGCGGCACCACCATTTGACGCAGGGTCAGCGGGTTCCACCACGACTCGTTGGAGGCACCACACAACGCCCATGAATAGGAAAAGGCCGGGGATCAGCAGAAGCGTGCCGATCAGCATGTGGGCGTTGCCAGCAGCAAGGTTCGTGTCGTAAATCGAACCGATAGCGAGGACCGCGACGCGGATGACGTTCATAAACAGGGCAACGGGCACGGCAAGGGTGACGACGGCGATCCGCTGCCACCAGTGCTTGCAGGAAAAAATCGCGACTGCGCCAGCGAGGGCAATGAAGGCAATCACCATGCGCATGCCCGAGCAGGCCTCGGCGACGTTGAGCGGGATGCTACGTCCCTTGTAGGTGACTTCGAGGGTGTTGCCGACGGACTCAACCATGAACCAATTGCCGGGAAGGCTCATGATCTTGAGGAGCAGCCAGCCGCCCTGTGTGGCGAGCATCTGTAGTTCGAATGTGATCTTGATCATCACCTGCTCGGAGATGGTGATGCCAAAGAGCAAGTAGGCGATGGGCAGGAACGCGATGCGGAAGGCCTCAAGACCAAAGACCAAAAGCGTGAGGCCGGCAAGGGCGAGCACCATTGACGCGCCTTGGAACATGTGGTTGGAGACGCCGACGATGAAGAAAAAATAACACCAGATACCCAGCACCAGTGGAGCCAAACCTGGCCAGAAGGGGCGGAGGCGAATGGTGGTGAGATGCTGGCGGTGCTTCCAGAGCATCGCGAGGCTGATGAGCGGAATCACAAATGCGTGTCCCCAGTCATCGAGTTTGGACCAACTGTGTTCGGACTGCTTGACGAAGAAACGGAAGAAGACACCCATAAACGCCAGTGAAATCAGGGCGATGGGCACCCAGCCCTGCCACGCGACAACTTGGGCCGGCGCTGCGGCTGCGAGCGAAGTGGGTTTGGAAGCGGTAGTGCTCAAACGAGTGCGTCCGCAGGATCGCGGCTATCTGGCTATCTATTAAAGGTCCGTTTTGAACCGACTGGATTGCGTTGTTTCCAACATATCGGGCGTTTTATAGACCAACTGCGTAGGTTCCATACGGGTGGGACGGGAGCTCAGGTTCGTCAAACCGCTCAAGAAAAACCCACGAAGACGGGAAGGGTAGACGGCACAACCGGCTTTGAGCGTGCGATGCATGAAACTGGCAATGAAAAGACGCCCCGATTTATCGGGGCGTCCTTGTTCAGTGTGCGGCTTTGCTTACATGGCGTGAAGGCATTTGATCACTCCTTGACCTTGAACTCCGCATCGATCACGTCGTCCTTGCCTGCGGGCTTGGGTTCGGTGGAACTGGACGCACCCGCGCCAGCCTGCTCGCCCCCGCCCGCCCCTGCCGCCTTCGCGGCTTCTTCATAGACGATCTTGCCAAGTTCCATGGTCGCCTTGTCGAGGTCGCTGAGGGCGATCTCGAGGGCCTTCTTGTCGTCGCCCTTGAGGCGAGTTTCCAGGGTGCTCAGGGCGGTCTCGATCTTGGCCCGGACATCCTGGCTGACGCGACCGCCGTGCTCTTCGAGGCTCTTGCGAGTCGCGATGAGCATCTGGTCGCCCTTGTTCTTGAGGTCGATGAGCTCGCGACGGGCCTTGTCCTCCGCAGCGTGGGCTTCGGCATCGCGCTTCATGCGCTCGATCTCGTCCTTGTTCAGGCCGCCGCTGTTGGTGATCTTGATGTCGGCCTTCTTGCTGGTGGCCTTGTCGGTGGCGGTGACGGTAAGGATGCCGTTGGCATCGATGGCGAACTCGACTTCGATCTGGGGCATGCCGCGCGGGGCCGGGGCGATGCCGGTCAGTTCGAACTGGCCCAGTGTGCGGTTGTCCTTGGCAAACTCTCGTTCACCTTGGAGTACATGGATCATCACGCTCGTCTGTGTGTCTGCGGCGGTGCTGAACGTCTCCTTGCGGCTAGTTGGGATCGTGGTGTTGCGTTCGATGAGTTTGGTCATGACACCGCCAAGGGTTTCAACGCCCAGGCTGAGTGGCGTGACATCGAGGAGAAGAATGTCCTTGACATCGCCCATGAGCACGCCCCCCTGGATCGCTGCGCCGATAGCGACGACCTCGTCGGGGTTGACGGACTTGTTGGGTTCCTTGCCAAAGATGTCCTTGGCGATCTGCTGGGCCTTGGGCATGCGGGTGCTGCCACCCACGAGCACGACCTCGTCGATCTTGCTGGGATCGAGTTTGGCATCGCGCAGCGCGGCGAGGCACGGGGCCTTGAGCCGCTCGAAGAGATCGTTGCAGAGGCTTTCGAACTTGGCACGGGTGAGGGACACTTGCAAGTGCTTGGGGCCGGACTGGTCGGCGGTGATGAAGGGCAGGTTCACCGTGGTTTCGTTCATAGTGGACAGTTCGACCTTGGCCTTTTCTGCCGCTTCTTTGAGACGTTGCAGGGCCATGGCATCCTTACGTACGTCGATGCCTTCCTTCTTGCGGAACTCCTCGGCGATGAAGTCGATCAGGGCCTGGTCCCAGTCGTCGCCACCCAGGTGTGTGTCGCCGTTGGTCGAGAGCACTTCGAAGACACCATCGCCGATGTCGAGGATGGACACGTCAAAGGTGCCGCCGCCCAAGTCAAAGACGGCGATCTTCTGGTTCTTCTTCTTGTCCATGCCGTAAGCGAGGGCCGCAGCCGTTGGCTCATTGATGATTCGTTCGACCTTAAGGCCAGCGATCTCACCAGCGTCCTTGGTGGCTTGACGCTGGGCGTCGTTGAAGTACGCGGGAACGGTGATGACGGCGCGCTCGACCTTCTCACCCAGATAATCCTCGGCGGTCTTCTTCAGATCCTGGAGGATGAAGGCGCTGATCTGCTGGGGTGTGAACTCACCCTGATTGACCTTGACTTTGACCGAATCATCGGCACCACCGGTGATGGTGTAGGGAACCTTGCCTTCTTCGTTGCCACTCTTGCCATAGCCGCCCTGGCCACCCGAGGAGACTTCGCTGCGGCGTCGACCAACGAAACGCTTGATGCTGAAGACGGTGTTCTTGGGGTTGGTGACCTGCTGGTGCTTGGCGGGCTGACCAACCAGACGCTCGCCCTTATCTGTGAAGCCAACCACGCTGGGGGTAGTGCGGGCACCTGAGGCATTGATCAGGACCTTGGGCGCGCCGCCTTCCATAATGGCGACGCAGGAGTTGGTTGTGCCGAGGTCGATGCCGATGATTTTGGACATTGTTTGGTTCCTTCGAGATCAGAATATCGAATGGCGAAGCATAATGCAAGTTCCGTGCCACTGACTCTGAGCGCTAGTCCCGGCCTGTCATGGCGTGCGAATGTGCCACTGCGTGAGAGTGTGTCAATGCACTGCCGGATTGGCAGGAGACAGGGCGGGGCACGTATCTTTGGCCTTGGCATCAACACCTATATCTCGGGGCCTTGCGTTGCGGGTTGCGCGTTCGGTTGCAGCCCCGGCAAGGCTCGTGCCGCACTTTGCGGAACTGTTTCGCGGCATGCAGACGCTTGGCGCGATGGAAGCACTGGTCATGCAAAGGTTGCGCATCGTCGGGACGCGTGGAGGACGAGCCATCGACCTGGGCTGTGGGCCTGGAGGGATCGCGACGGCACTGGCGAGCAAGCTTGGCATGAGCGTGCTAGGTATCGATGGGTGCGCAGCGTTTGTGGACATGGCCCACGAACTTGCGGCACGCCGACGGGTTGCGGGGCGCTGCGAGTTTGTGGTCGCTGACCTTGCAGGCTATGTGCGCACACGGGATGTTGATCCCGAATATGACGTGGCGGTGATGCTCAACGTGTGGCCTGCGCTGCGCGCAGCAAAGGCAACCCGCGGGTTTGTGCGCGAAGGGGGCGTGTACATCATCGACGATGCGGTGCGAACTGCGGGCGCGTCGGCGCGGGCGTGGCGGGAGGTTCCCACGCTCGCGGGTATGACAGAATCTATCGAGGCGCTGGGCGACCGGGTGGCGTGGGCTGGTGTTGTGGGGGCCAAGCTCGTACGAGAAAATACATCACGCCTGCAACGGCAACTGCGAACCAACGCTGGCAGGCTGGCACGCGCGAACCCGGAACTGGCGGAGACGCTCGATGCGTATGTGCGCCGCCAGCGTGAGGCGGCGGGGTTGCTGCGTGGACCGATTCGCGGAGCGATGTGGGTGGTGGTGAGAGGGCGGGCTGTGGATAAGTCGTGAGCGAACAGGAAGAAGTCCTGGGCGGGACGCCCGGCTCAGAGGCAGGGGCCTTCGGAGAAGACGCTGATGAAGGCTTCGATGTCGGCGGGGTCGAAGCAACTGCCGTTGTTGTTGAAGTCGATGTCGTTGCAGGTGGCGCCAGTCGGGAGGCAGGGTCCTTCGCTGAAGACGCTGATGAAGGCGTCGATATCGCGTGGGTCAAAGAGGCTGCCGTCGTTGTTGAAGTCGATGCTGTCGCAGTCGCTGATGGCGGCAAAGCCGCGCACGACAATCACCTGGTTGCCGCCGCCGAACGACCCGAAGAGGAAGTCGCCCGTGCCGGGATCGATGAAGGCACCCTCTGCGCCTCCAAAGCCGGTCATGAACGTGCGACGGGTGCTGACGATCGGATCGCCTTGTGAATTGACCGAATAGACACCGATTGACGCGCCGCTGAACTCCGCGACGATCATCGAAGGCTCGGAAAAGTTGGGCGAGCCTGCGGGGACGTACGTAAAGCCTTCGGGTCCGCCGGGGAGAGTTGCGGTGAGGACTGGATTATTGATATTGAATGTACCGTTGCCGTCGGGGCTGAGCGTCGCGTTGTAGAACTGGCCACCTGACCAACTGACGATCTTGAATCGACCTGCTCCGGGCAGGCCTGGTGGTACCAGGTTGATGGCACCAGTGCTCGCAGCAATACCCAGCGGCGAAAAGTCGATGGTGCGACTTGGCAAAGTCGCGCCCGGGATGAATTGATGCACACCATTGCTAGGGTACCGAGACGCGAAGATCACATTGTCTGGCCCGTAGCAAAGCCCGCCATCGATGTTAGGGCTTTGGGCAAAGAGCGTTGCAGTTCCCACAAAGCCGCTGATCTGGCCACACGCATCGCGTTGGAGTTGGATCGCGTAGATTGCGGCGGTACCGCTGTTGGCCGCTCCACCGATCAGCAGCACATTCGGGTCGTCTTGCTTAAGGGTGATGCCGCCGTACGCAGCGGGAACGCCCGGCACAGATCCAAGGGCCGTGAACGTGTACGTCGCGTTGAACGGCGGCTGGATGGTTTGGGCAAGAGCAGGAATAGCCAACCCAGCGGCTGCGAGAACGAGGGCAAGGTGCATGTTCATGACGACCTCCTATGGACCTGAATCGAATGGACCTGAATCGAACGAGAATCTCATGCAAGAGGAATCTACCACATACATGTGATTTTGCAATCAGCAAGTTCGGGATACATGTTCATTCTTGCAAGAGTAAAACTTGGAGGACGATATAGTCCGAGAACCATGCAGCGGGCCGACCCGCAACGTGTGGAACGTACTTTCATAGTTTCTTGAAAGTTCGTGCTGCTCGTTCTATGCTTGTCCATGATCGCGTCCGCGCCCGAAGCTCCTGACCTGCTCGCACAGTCGCTTCCACCTGGAGTGGACCCGCGTCTGGATCCGATTCGTGCCAAGGTCGAACGGGGCGAGCGGCTGAGCCTCGCGGATGGGGACTTGCTCTTCACTACCCGCGACATATGGACGGTGCTTGGGCTTGCGGACATGGTCCGCAGGCGCTTGCATGGGAACGCGACGTACTACAACATCAATCGGCATCTGAACTATTCGAACGTGTGCGCGCTGTCGTGCAAGTTCTGCGACTTTTATGCCAAGGCGGGCGAGAGCAAGGCATATGTGCGCGACATGGACTATGTCCGCGAGCAGGCGCGGCTTGCGGTGGTGGCGGGCGCGACGGAGATTCATAGCGTGGGTGGGCTGCATCCCACGCTGGCGTTCAGCTACTACACCGACATGATCGCGACGATCCGCGACGAGGCGAAACGCCTGGGCAGTGACTTGCACGTGAAGGCGTTCACAGCGGTCGAGATCGTGCACCTGTGCAAGATCGCGAAGGTCTACAAGGGCGCGAGCGCGCCGGGCGAAGAGGGGCGAGCGGCACGGCGCGAGGCGATCCGGTTCGTGCTGGCGGCTCTCAAGGACGCAGGGCTGGGTAGCCTGCCCGGGGGCGGGGCCGAGGTATTTGATGATCGCGTACACGACGAGGCGTACAAGGGGAAGATTCGCAGCGACGTGTGGCTGGATGTCCATCGCGTGGCGCACGAACTCGGCCTCAACACGAATGCGACGCTGCTGTACGGGCACATCGAGGCGCGACACGATCGGCTCGTCCACTTGGACATGCTCAGGCGGGCGCAGGATGAGGCGCTGAGCAGGATGGGATATAGCGGCATTGGGCATTCGGGATCGGGCATTCGTGAAGGCGAGAGCGGGCACCTTGGGTACACGGGCGCGGAAGGGGGAGACACGCCGCAGATCACGTTGACGCGGGCTGGGGTGCCACTACCCGAGCACGTTGCGTTTGGATCGACGACGCGAATGTCGAATGCCGAATCAGGAAAGCCGGCTGGTGATCTGTCGTGTACACAGAAGCACGGCTACTACCAAACCATCATTCCACTGCCGTTTTTTCCGGATGGGTGCGAGCTTGAGCACTTGCCCGGACCATCGGGGCTTGAGAACTATCGCACGCTGGCGATTGCACGACTGATGCTGGACAACTTCCCGCATGTCAAGGCGTTCTGGATCATGCAGACGTTGCCCATGGCGCAGGTGATGCTGCAATCGGGCGCGGACGACATCGATGGGACGGTGGTGTGGTACGACATTACGAAGGTGAACCACGGCGCGGGCGTCGGTGCGGGCAGCGTGGCGACGAATCAGGAAGTCAATGTGTGGACTCTGCAGAAGGCGATTCGCGAGGCAGGCTTTGAGCCTATTGAGCGAGACACGCTGTATCGGCGCGTGATTCGTGATGGGGCGGATGGGCGGGCGTGGCGGGTGTAGCTCACCAGGAGAATTTCGCTGAAAAAAATTCAGCCCTGACATCCTGTACGCCTTGAGACCGTTGCTGGCGATGTTGGTTTCACCAATCTATGGGGGCATCTGCGGTGAAACAAGCTGCGGTGTCATTACGTTCGATGCAGGATGTGCACTGTCCGGATCGTTATTTGGCGCAATCACCGGCTTTTTCTTTTTCCCCTTCCTCGCCTGGTTCTACAACCGTGGGCACACGTTTCTGCAGTCGCTCATCGGTGTTCTGTTGCCATCGGCGGCAATGGCAGGCGTGTTCGAGTATGTGATTCCCTGCGGAATACATGTCATTGTGACCGTCGCCGGGTACGCCCTGCTTGCGTCGCTCCTCAACTTCGCTGGCTGCAACGCGCGGCCAGGTTTCCCGTTCAGCCAATGTCAAACCTGCGGATATGACAAGTCTGGCATCGGTTCGTCTCGCTGCCCCGAGTGCGGCGCGCCGTGCTGGGCCCATGATCATGACATTTGCAGCAACGCGGCTTCGGCGGTAAGACCAGGACCGAACGCGAGCAAAACGCAGGGCCATGGGTTGGGGTCACGCTGGAGTTCGCGCTCGAGGATTGAGATCACGGTGGGCGAACTCATGTTGCCGTGGTTGCGGAGTGTTTCGCGCGAGGAGGCGAGGGCCTGCGACGGCAGCGACAGGGCACGCTCGACACTATCGAGTACTTTCGGGCCGCCCGGATGAACGCACCAGGAACGGACATCGGCGATGGCGACGCCGTGGGCATCGAGCCAGGAGGCAAGCCAGGGGCGAAGGTTTGATTCGATCAACGCGGGCACTTCTTTGGCGAGCGTCATGACAAAGCCATGATCGCCGACGGTCCAGGACATCGCGCTGCGCGAGGCAGGAATAGTGCAGGAGGCTGTGGAAGCGAGTGTGGCGAGATGGGCGGGTTTGGCATCGTCGCTGGTCACGACGCACGCGGCGGAACCATCGGCAAACAGCGCGTTGGCGATGATCTGGTCGGTCGTGAGATTGGTTTGCTGGAAGTGCAGGCTTGAGACCTCAGCAGCGACAACCAGCACGACAGCACGTGGCTCTGCGGCCACCAAGCCTCGGGCCACGCGCAGCGCATTGATCATCGCGTGACAGCCCATGAAGCCGACGTTGACGCGTTCAACCGTGGCGGGCAGTGCCAGACCATCGATGAGCGCATGGTCAACACCGGGCGCGGCAAAGCCGGTGCACGATGCCGTGACGAGATGAGTGATTTGGTGCGGAGCGATGGCGGCACGCGACAAGGCTTGCTTGCTCGAACGCAGGCTTAACTTGCTGGCTTCGAGGAGCCAGCGGATCATGCGATCATGGGTCGTGGGCGCGGCGGTTCCATCGCGGGGATAGAAAGACTGCGAGGCTGGCTCACCAGCGCGGGAGGGATCGAGCACGGTGATGCCACGATGGGCGACTGAGGTCGCTGCATAGAGGCGTTGGACGAGCGGGCCACGGTCTGCGAGTTCGGGCGAGAAGGCAACGGATATGTCGGCAAGTTGAGACTGCGGCGCGCCGCGATCGGGATAGGCGATGGCGATGGAGCGCAGCAGCGCGGTCATGAGGAGTGAGCTCCGGTGGCGGGCAGAGTGGAATCGCCTCGCCAGGAACCAGCGAGCATTGTGGAAAGGGCAAGGGCGCGCCGGCTGGTGCTTGCGAGCGAAAGGGAGGCGGCGATGAGCGAGGGGAAACGGAGCATGGAGGCAAGCCGTAAGGAACGACGCTGCTGGGGGGCAATAGTGTGTTGCCACCAACGCTGCCAGGTGCCTGGTTGATAGGTGTTGTTGACGATTGCGGACGCAAGTTCGCCCGCCCGCAGACCAGCGGCGAGGGCCCAGGTCATGCCTTCGCCCGTGAACGGCTCGGCGTAGCCACCAGCATCGCCAGAGATCAACAGGCGGTGACTTTCGAGGCGGGATCGGGTTCGGGTCAGCAAGGGCGTGCCACGAAAACTTTGGGAAACGATGGCCTCAAGAAGACCGTCGGAGGTTGTGGATTGTGCGAGGATCGCAGCGATGGCGTGGGCGGGCGAGTCATGGCTTGCGATGAATCGCGGATTGATCGCGGCGGCGATGTTGAGGCGACCATCCTGGAGCGGAGCAAGGCCGACGTACCCATGTTGTGCGAGGTACATCGAGATCACGGCGGGTTGGCAAGTGTCAGCGGCGAGCGTTTGTGGGAGCGAGATGGTCGCGCCCAGACCCATGCGAGAGCGAGTAGCAATATTGGTCGCGAGATTTGGGATGAGGTTGAGGGCGCGGCCTTGGAGGCCATCGGCGGCAATTACGGCGCGAGCGCGAATGGTGGTTTGCGTATCTGGCGTGGTGAGGTCGATGGTTGCGTGATCGCGATCGAGGGAGCGGACAGTTGCACTCGTCTGGTCAAGGAATATGGCGCCGTGGTGCATCGCGTGGGTGGCGAGGGCGCTGTCGAGCAAGTCGCGGGCGATGACCATGCCAGCACGGGTGGGCAGGTCGTAGCGACGATGTCGCACATAGAGGGCGAGCGAGGCGACCTGGTGTGCCTGGAGTGATTTGAGATTGAGGCCGGTCTGAGTCAGTAGCGCGAGGCCAGCGGGACTGATACAGCAGCCGCAGACTTTGGAACGTGGGAAAGCGGCACGGTCCACGAGCAGCGTTTGTTGGCCAGCGCGAGCAGCGGTGATCGCCGCGGCGGTGCCGGCGGGGCCCGCGCCGATGACACAGACATCCCAATCGCGCGTGATCTGCGTGATCTGCGTGACCTGAGTCAACTGTGTCATTTGCGACAACTTCGAGAACTGTGCGATCATGGTGTCGCTCCCGAAGCGGGTCTTTGCCAGACCATGAGCATCCGCGCGGGCGGCGCAGAGGTAATGCGTGCGCCATGCAGGCCAGCGTCGTGGGCGAGGGACAGCAGTTCGCGGGGTGTCCAGGCGGCGTAGATCGAACGCAGCGCGTCGACGTGGACAACATGACTGCGCGTCAGGGCTCGACTTGCCAGCGCAACCTGCAGCCAAGCCCAGGGGGTGCGGACCAGGTCGCTAACTACGACTGCTGTTCTCGCGGCTTTGGCCATGCGAGCCAGCACAACCACGGCGTGGTCGCGAGAAAGATGATGCAGGAAGAGGGCGTTGAGCACGATGTCGTATTCGTGCGGAAGGTCATGCTGGACGACATCGTGTACGAAAGTGCGGGGTGAATTCTGGAAAGAGTCCCGGGTCATCTGCCCCACTGCGCTCAGAGCCTGATCCGTGGCTCGAACCATCGCGGGATTGATATCGCAGGCGAACGGCTCGATATACAGGCGTTCGCGATTGCAGGCTTTGAGCAGGTGAGCGAGGTTATCACCTGCGCCGCTTGCAACATCCAACACACGCAGGGACAAAGCGCTGCGTGAAGCATCTCGAAGGGCGGGGAGAAAGACTCGCCAACTTTGGGAGAGGCGGTTGAGGCGGGAGAGTCCTTGCAATGCACTGGCCAGTTGATCGTGGGGCAGGGCGGGGTCGTCCATGATTTCGCACACGAGCGTGCGTTCACGAAGATCGGGCCACTTCCATCGCTTGCGAGCAGGCACGTGCGCGGACTCCGTTCTCAATTCCAACTCTGGCCCTTGGGCCATTGTTCGGGATGCTGGCCCGAGGCAAGACGGGCGAGGCGGGCCAGGATGTCAAGTTCGCGCAGCAGCATGCTTGCACGAGCGCGGGCATCTCCCTCGGCAAGCATCTGGTAGCGTTTGTTGGGATCAGACAGAATTTTGAATGAGACAACTTCGAGAGCGACCTCGGATGGAACCTCGTCGTTGCGAAGGAAGTCGATGAGCGGCTCGGCTTGGGCGAGTTTGCTCAGCGGTTCATTTTCCAGCATGCTGGTGATGCGGGCGCGCGCATGGTCGAGCGCTTGGTTGGTGCGTTCGTCGTCGTATAGGTCTGCACCCATCTGCTTGCCGTCGATGCCGATGGGCTCCAGGCGGGCCATGCGGTAGAGCCTGGTTGCATCGGCGGGAAGTTCTTCGACGACGCGGGCGCGGCAAACACCCTGCAGCACGATGTTGCAGCGAGCGGCGCGGACGTCATCGTCGGGGGCAATCGGCTCGTTGTCGTTGGCGCGTTCGTGGCCAGCGACATGGCCCACGCAGACGATGGGCCTGATGGACGGGCGGGCGTGGTATTGCTGACGCCATTGCTCACCATCAAAGACGGCCATCGCGATCAGACCAGCGCTGTCGAGGGCATGGGCGACCATCTGGCGATAGCGGGGCTCAAAGATGTGCAGGGGGAGCAGTTGCTGGGGGAAGAGGGTCACAGCGTCTAACGGAAACAGCGGAATGGGCTTTCCGAAGTTCACGTGGATGGCCTGGCTTTCGACGGACATGCCAGATGGTATGGACAGGCCAGCAGGGCACCCTGGGAAGTAGAGCCTGGAATCATGAATAGATTCACCCAATGAACAAGTGCCGAGCTTTCGCGATCACCCGATAGAATGCCTGGCGAAAGTGTCGTGATCCAAGGTGCGAATAAGGAGTCTCCGACATGCCACGTTTTCTCGTGATCGAACAGGGTCCTAGCGAGAAGGTTGCCAGAATGGTGCTCGAGGCTACGTCTGCGGAGGAGGCTCGGCAACGCATGGTCAAGGCTGGCTGGAACGTCGCAAGTGTGACGATCGAGGGGGACATCGAGGGTCCTGCGAGCGCTGAGCAGATTCGAGCGAAGTTGACCGCGCTCGAACAGCGCATCGAGGAGCTGGGGAAGCGTCCCGCGCTGCGCATGACGTTCTGGCGGGTCTTCCTTGCTGCACTGCTTGCGGCACTAGCGATGTGGCCTGTGCTCATGTTGCTGGGAAATTTGTAGCGCATGAACTGATTGCTGAGGAACCTGAGGTTCCCCGAGCAGCAGTTGGGAAGTGCAGACTTAGCGACCTTGGATCAGGATGCTGCCATTGCTCGTATCGAGAGTGTGGGTAAGGCCTGTGGCTCCGAAGTTGAATTGGCCACTGGTACGTCCTTTGCGGACGACAGTTGCGCCGGGCGCGTCGCAGGAAACGCCGCCATTGTTGGTGTCGGCGATGACATCACCATTGAAGCCGGGACCCACGCGGAGCGTAATCGAACCGTTGGAGGAATCGGCGCGGACAGGGCCAGAGGCATCGGCACGGAGGGTGATAGAGATGCTTCCATTGCTGGTATCAGCATCGGCCTTGGTGACATCAGTCAGTTCGATGGAACCGTTGCTGGTGCGAGCAACGACCTCGCCCGGGAAGTTAGTAGTCTGAATTTTTCCATTGCTGGTGGACAAGTCCGCTGAGCCAGCAAGGCCCTGGACTTCGATGCGGCCGTTGCTTGTCTCGGCGTTGATGCGAGAGACATCGGGAATCGTCACTGTGAAAGCGCAGCCCTCATTGGAGAGTGGCTTTCCGCCCGGCCACGCGGCGGACAGGTTGAGGGTTCCATCGGTCAAGCGCTGGGCGACAATCTGCACCGCATCGAGGCGCTCCTGTGTTCTAGCCCTGACTTGGGCGGAGATTGCGACCTCGGTGGAGCCACCCTGCACGAGGGTGATAGAGCCGTTACCGGTCTTGACGACAAGTGGCGATGCGGCTTGGTGAGCCACGCTCAACTCGCGGGTACCCTCGATCGTCGACCAGGAACCGCAGCCACTTGTTGAGACGCTGATGCAGCCGCCCAGAGCGAGGGGCATCGCACACTGGAGAGCAAGCGAAGATGCCCGGAGGGTCGAGCGAGCGAGAAGGGTTGAGAGAGCGACGGCACGAGCAAATTGCATATGCACCTCCACAGCCCCATGTCGGTCGATTGCATATCCGGTTGAGTGACACAGAGGTACCTGATTATTGGGATTGGGATGCGATGCGTTTCAGCGGAGGGTCAAGTCAGCGGCATGAGTTTCGACTTCCGCCTTGGTGGGCATCGCGGCCATGGCCCCGGGCTTGGTCGCCGCGAGAGAACCAGCGACACTTGCGCACAGCACGGCCCGCTCGACGAGCGCGAATTCTTCTGCATCGCGGTTGCGAGCCGCACGATGGACGATGCCCCAGCCAGCAGCAAGCGCACCGCAGAAGGCATCGCCCGCGCCAACGGTGTCGACCGCCTTGATCGAGAGGGATGGAATGCGACGTGGACGACCTCTGTGGGCGAGGATGCCGCCCAATGAACCAAGGGTGAGGATCGCGGTTGGGGGGCCTAATTCGGGCATGCGCAAGGCCAGGCGGGCAGGATCGAGGTTTGGGTCAAGGCCCAGGATGCGCGCGGCTTCGCCACGATTGACGACAATAACATCGACCAATTTTAGCAATTCAGCAGAGAGGGCTCTAGCGGGAGCGGCATTGAGAATGACGGCGGCTCCGACTGCGCGGGCACGTTGGGCAGCGGCAACGACAGCGGTGTTGGGCACTTCGAGTTGCAAAAGCAGGACATCGCACTGGTCAATCAGTTGCCCATACAGCGATATGTGTTCGACAGAGAGATCTGCATTTGCGCCGGGCGCGACAACGATGGCGTTCTCGCCGCCATCAGCAACGGTGATGAGGGCGAGGCCGGTGGCCTGACTGGGACGAATTGCCAGGCCAGTGAGGTCGATATTCTCCTGTTCGAGCGCCTGACGGACGCGTGGGCCGTGGGCATCATCGCCTATGCAACCGATGAGGGAGACGGATGCGCCCATGCGCGCCGCAGCGACGGCTTGATTCGCACCCTTGCCGCCAGGGAAAGTTCGGTATCCGCCCCCCAGCACGGTTTCACCCGGGAGGGGAATGCGGGGAGCGCGCACAACCAAGTCCATGTTGAGCGATCCGACGACACAGACGCGGGAAGGGGGATCGGTTGCGGTAGAGGAAGCCTGACTCACGTGTCAGTCTACGTCAGGACCTTGAGGGGTTGGAGGGCTGGATGACTTGTGGCTGGCTCATTCAATTGGTGCCTGCTTGGGCGTGCCGCTGGCGGGGAAGAGCGTCTGGAGGGCTTCGGGCAGGCGCTGGGCCCACCAGGTAATGCCCGATCCGGTGCCGCGCTTGAAATTGATGCGCATGGAATCGGGCTGGCTGGTTGCCTGAGAGAGGATCGCCTTGCTGACTTCGATCTGACTCACGATGTCGTCGGTGTTGACGACGCCCAGGATGCGCTGCTCGACAGCGATGAGATCGCCAAAGCCGTAATACAGCACGCGCGGGGTTGGATGACCAGCGGTCAATTCATGCATGTAGCGTTCACTGGCTTCTTCGTTGATGGGCACCCAGGGATCCTCGCAGAGAGCCATGCCGAAGGAATCGGGGTAGCGCGAGGCGGCGTAGTACGCAAGGCTTGCGGCGAGGTCTCCGCCACCGATGCCTACTTGTGCCGGATTGCGTGTGATGCGCCAGTGTTGACGCGCAGCGGGAAGGACGCTGTTGATCAGGTACTGGACAAACTGATCGCCCGTGTTGCTTGCGTCTCGGAGAGCATCGGCGAACATGTAACTGTCGGGAACATCCTGAGGGTTGATGGTTGTGGTGAGATACTCGTCGAAGCGAAAACCGCCGGAGTGGGGAATGGCGATGCAGATGAAGGGCTCGATAGAGCCGTTGGCGATGAGTCGCGAAGCGGTCTCGTCCATCTGCCATTCTGCCTGGGAGTTGGGCGGGCGCTCGAACATCGCCTGGCCGTCGAGCATGATCAGGACTGGATAGTTGCGATCGGCATTGGCCGGATCGTCATATCGGGGCGGGAGCCAGACCCACACATCACGGGTGAGGTTCTGGGCACGTCCACCGCCCCCAGTGAGGGTGATGGCTTTGACGCTACCACTGACAACGCGCGGGGTCCAGCCTCGGGCAAGATTCTCGGTTTCACCATCGCGGAGAAAGCGAGCGACGCTGACTTCCACGTTGACGACGGCATCGCGGTTCTGCTTGCCAGCGTCGATGAAGGGAAGCGTGCGATTGGAGACGGAGAATCCGCCCGGATCGACCTCGCAGTGGTTCCAACTTCCCAGCGTGAGTTTGTATTCAAGCGGCAATTGCTGGGTATCTTGCAGTATCATCACTTCCCACAGGCCATCGTCGCTGAGGGCCATGCGCGTGCCGGTGGGGTTCCAGTTGTTGCGGGAGTGGGCGACATAAATCGGGCGTGTGTCACTGGCCATGGCACTGTCGTCGCGGACGCGCAGGCGAACGCCAGCGGGAAAGTCCTCTGCACGGACCAGGCTGCTGCCGGCTGGCGGAATAGGGAGCGGCTCAAGCCACGCGGGGCGTAACTGCTGACCCGAAAGTCTGGTTGAAGACCCTTGATCGCGCTGGAACGCCGAACGGTCATTGCTGGATGGAGCACGAGGGCTTGGGCAACTGGCGACGATGAGTGTCACGCCAGCGAGCAACGTGGCGACTGCGCCGACGGTGATGGCCCAACTTGGAATCGAGAGACTCATGGGTGACGAGGGTATGCGAGGCTGGCAATCAGGTGATGCTGCTATGCAAAACGAGCGTCAAACACTGGGCTGGAAAAGCCTGGTGTTCAACGCTCGTGGTTCCTTGGTCGGGTGGCAGAGGGACCGCTATGAAGACAGAGCGAGTTCGCTTGCTGCCGTTCCGCCAGCATTTAGCCATAACCCCCGGGCATGACCCCCCGAGCATGACCCTTGGTCATAGTTTAGATCTTGGCAGGGATGGGGAAGTCGATGGGGGTGTTATTCACATGGTTGAAGATGTTGGTGAAGACGATCTGGGCATAGGACGCGACGGCCTCGGCAAGTTGGGCATCGCCATAGCCGGCGTTGCGGAACGCGGCGACATCGTTATCACTGACGAATCCCTTCTTCTCGTGGATTGCAAGCACAAACTTGGCGAGGGCATTCAGTTTGGGATCCTCGAGATGGCCACGACGCGCATCGATGGTTTGAGCATCGGTCAGACCATGCATCTTGCCAATAGCAGTGTGTGCGGCTGCGCAGTACCCACAGTTATTCGCTTCCGAAATCGCGAGTTGGACGACTTCCTGCTCTTTGGCCGAGAGGCTGGCTTTGCCCATGGCACCGGAGAAACCGAGATAGGCATCGAGTGCGGCGGGGCTAGCCGCCATGCTCTTAAAGATGTTGAAGTGCTTGCCCTTGAGGGGCCCTTCGAAAATTTCCTTGGCGCGGCCGGTTGCGTGGGCAGGATCGATGGGAGCGATGCGTGACATGATGAACTCCTGTAACTGATGTGATACCCCAGTCATCGTGTGATGCCGTAAACTAAGTATGGATTCAACAATCGCATTTATTTTCCGCGGCTTCGTTTGGGGTCCAGCGCATCGCGCAGGCCCTCGCCAAGGAAGTTCAGCGAGAGCAGGGTGATCGCAAGCAGCAGGCACGGAAACAGTAAGAGCCACCAATTCGATTGATAGGGATTCAGTTCGACCAAACCATCTGCGGCAAGGTTTCCCCAACTAGGGAGCGGTGGCTTGACACCGATGCCCAGGAAACTGAGGAACGACTCCTGCAGGATTGCCTGGGGCACGGTCAGGGTCGCATACACGATGATCGGGCCGATCAAGTTGGGCAGGAGATGTCGGAAAAAAATGCGTGGTGTCGAGAGGCCCATGGCCCGCGCGGCTTCGATGAAGGGCTGTTGCTTGAGGCTCAGCACCTGGCCTCGAATCACGCGCGCCATCGTCAGCCAACTCACGCCACCGATCGCGATCAGGAGCGTGCCCATGTCGAGCAGCGTGCGGGTTGTTTGTGAGACCGCACGGGGCTGAAAGTTGGCGAGTGCCTCGCGTTCGAGACGCTCACGCTGCTCGGGGCGTGCGACCAGATATTCACGGGCACGGTCGCGAAGTTCGGCGGTGGATGTTGGCGCGTCTGGTCGCTGCATGATCGATTGATCGATGCGAACGAGTTGGATTGTCTGCTCGCGAACCCAGGAAGTTCGCTCCTTCTGGCGAGAGAGATACTCCCCCACCATCGCATCGCTGGCAATCGCCAGCAACACCACGAGCAACACATAGGGCAGTCCGTAGAGCACGTCCACAATCCGCATCATCACGGCATCGGTGCGTCCGCCCACGTATCCCGCGAGCGCTCCATAGAGCGTGCCAATGCCGACGGACAAAGCAGCGGCGGCAATACCAATCAATAGCGATGCTCCACCACCTGCGAGCACACGAACCAGCACGCTGCGTCCTAGGGCATCGGTGCCCAGCAGCGAGCGGGGCCAGTGGGCGCGCATGCGTTGGAAGGCGGGGCCTTCGCGGCTCGCGAGCACCTGGTCGCGTGTGAGCGAGAGATCCTTGGCGATCGTTTCGACTCGCTCGACAGGCACGGCGGCATGCAGTTTGGGAACGTCCGCAGGACGCGGGCTGATCCAGAACGGAGGCAGGCGATTCTGGTTGGTCTCGCCCAGGTTGTATCGGGGGACACCAGAGCCGCCAGTGATATCCGTGACGCGCCCGAGCGTCCAAGGGAGAGACAGCAGGCAGGCAAGCACCATGGTGAGCAACACGCCCAGCCCAGCGACACCGATGGGCGTGCGTAGCAGGACAAACCGACGGGGCGGGTCGGCTGGGGCTTGCAGGGCTGGAACAGAATCTTCAGGCGTGCGCATTGCTTGGACGAGGATACGAGGGCGCGTGCGACATACCTTGGCAGGTGAAACCAAATTCGGGCATGTCTGATGATGTGAAGTCCGTTCAGGGTTCTGCGTCTATGGAGCCAGACTTGGTTGACGTGCCCAAAGCAGCAGAACGCAAGATCGCGTGGACACCTCAGCGCATCGCGTTGCAGTTGTTGGGCGCGGGTGTTGGTGTGGCGCTGCTCTGGTGGGCGCTGCACCTGGCATTATCGGGGAAGAACGCCGACGCGATTGCGAAGTTGAAAGATGCGCCGCCATTGAAAGTCGCGGCGATGATCGCACTCTCGGCCCTTAGCCTTGCGATCAACGGCGTCATGTTCTGGCTGACGCTGCTCCCCATCAAACGGATCCCGGTCGGAGAAACGGTGGCGGCGAACTTCATCGCCACATGCCTCTCGATCCTGCCGTTCAAACTCAGCCTCATTGTTCGGACGCTGGTGCATATTCGCAAGCACAAGGTGACGTGGAAGCAGATGGCGGCGTGGTATGCTGCGTTTGCAGGGCTTACTCTGGGCACCGTGCTGATCGTCGGCGCGGTCATTTATTGGTCGATCAGTCGGGGCGGAATGCTCGATCTGAAGGTGGCGGGGATCCTGGTGTTGGCCTTGGCTGGCTTCATGGGGCTGGTGCATCTGTGCGGTCGGATGATCCCGCTGGTGGCCCGACGATTCCCGAAGCTTGCAATGTTGTCGTTGGGTGCTGAAAAAATTGCGCTCAGTCCGGGCATCGTCGCTGGGCATGTGGGTTTGCGGGTCGTTGACCTATGTACATATGGCTTGCGATTCTGGATCGCGGCATCGATGATTGAAGTTGATCTGTCTCCCGCTCAGGGCATGCAAGTGGGCTGCACCAACATGCTGCTGCGGGCGCTGGCACCAGCGGGAACTTTGGGCTTTACCGAGGCTGGCACCGCTGCGGCCGGCGCACTCATGGGCCTGACCAAAGACACAGTCGCTTTGCTCGCGCTGCTATGCACGGCGGGCGAGTTTATGGCATCGCTGCCCTTGGCGGTCATCGCGTGGATATGGCTCGCCCCCCACAAGTTGTGGAAGGCGCAGCAATCGGTGCGGGCAGTCGCGCCGGCAACAAGTGCTTGATGCTGCATTTCGAGTACCTGAACACATGCACAGGACTGAGCGGGTATTTCTTCGCATCGAGTTGAGGATTCCTGCCACCATGAATAACACATCGCATCTCAGAAAGCTGTATTGTGCTGGCTACGGTTTCCTTGTCATTGTGCCGCCGCCACTCGTGGAGTACTTGCATGATTGTGCCCGCTTGCGTCGATCTTGGTTTGTTGTCTAGAGTTACGCTCGCATGGTCCATGTTGTTGGCGATGGGAGTTGCTGTGGCGTTGAATGGCTGTAAGCCCAAGGCTGCGGCGTTTGCCCCACCACCGCCGCCCGAAGTGCAGGTGGCCAAACCGATCACCGAAACGGTGCCCGATACGATGGAGATGACGGGCACAACCCGGGCGAAAGAGACGGTGGACATTCGCGCGCGGGTGCGTGGGTTTATTGAGAAGAAAAACGCGATCGAGGGGCAGCGGGTCAAGGCGGGCGAACTGCTGTACACGATCGACCCGCGTCCTTTCCAGGCGATTGTCAAGCAGGGCGAGGCAGAGGTTGCGGTCGCGAAGGCAGCATTGCAACTGGCTGAAACCACGCTGGAGCGAACGCGCGAGACAGTCGCACGCAACGCGGCGGCCAAGATCGAGTTAGATCGAGCACAAGCGGAGCGTGACTCAACAGAAGCGCGGGTGCAGTTGGCCCAAGCGCGTCTGGATGCGTCGAAACTTGACTTGGAATGGACGCAGGTCAAGTCTCCTGTCTCGGGGCGACTGGGCATCCTGCCCATCGAGGTCGGGCAGTTGGTGGGATCCAACGAGCCGACCCTGCTGGCAACCGTCGTCAACGACTCGCAGGTCTATGCAACGTACTACTTTAGCGAGCGTGAGGTGCTGAACCTGCGGCGAGTCAATCAGAATCGACGCCCGGGTGAGGATGGAAGAGCGTTGGTTCCCGTGCGTATGGCATTGGTAAACGAGACGGGATATCCGCACGAGGGTGTCTTCGCGTGGGGCGACAACATCGTCAATCCGGAGACGGGCACCATCAAACTGGAAGCGGTCTTTGATAACAAGGATGGAACGATCCTGCCCGGGCTTTTCGTGCGACTGCAATCTTTCATCGGAGAGAAGCAGGCGATGATGGTGCCGGACGTGGCGATCCAGCGTGACCAATCCGGACCGTTCGTGATGGTCGTGGGCAAGGACAATAAAGCAGAGCGTCGCAACGTTCGTCTTGGCAAAGTCGTCAATCGCCAGCGTATTCTTGATGCGGGCGAGGATGGCAGCATGACTGTGTCGGCCGACGACTGGGTGATCGTGAACGGCGTCCAACGCGCTCGACCGGGTCTTGAGGTCAAGCCAATCAAGAAGGACGAGGCGGGCTCTCCGCCTCAGAACGCGACTCCCCCAGCCAGCGGCCCAGCAAAGGAAAGCGACAAGAAGTAGAACGTGCGTCGCGAGCAAGTCGCTGCGCGTTTCCACTCCGCTTGGCTCAAGCGTCAACAGCAGAACGTCGGGTTCTGGTTCTCATACTTCCCGTCCGCCGGACTCACTCATGTTCAGCAAGTTCTTCATCACGCGTCCGGTCTTCGCCTGCGTGATCTCCATCATTATCGTGCTTCTTGGGTATATCGCGAGTACACGCCTGTCAGTGGCGCAGTATCCCGAGTTGGCCCCGCCCGTCGTGCGCGTCGAGGCGGTCTATCCGGGCGCATCGGCCCAGACCATTGCCGACACTGTTGCCTCGCCTGTTGAGCAGGAGGTCAACGGCGTGGACAACATGATCTACATGAACTCGGTCTCCAGCGACTCGCGTTACTCGCTGGACATCAGTTTCAAGCCCGGAACCAACGTCGACCTGGCAGCGGTACTGGTGCAGAACCGTGTGTCGATCGCGCAGGCAAAGCTGCCCGAGGAAGTGCGGCGACAGGGCGTGACGACTCGCAAGCAATCCACAACGCTGGCGGGCGTGCTGTCTCTGTCGAGTCCCGACGGGCAGGTTGACGACGTGACGCTGAGCAACTTCCTCACGCTGCATTGGCGCGATGAGATCGCACGCATTCCAGGGGTGGGCGCGATCAACATCCTGCCCGCGAAGGAATACGGGATGCGCATCTGGCTCGATCCCGAGAAACTCAAGGCGCGCGGGTTGAGCGTGAATGACGTGAGTGCCGCGATCCGAGAGCAGAATGTGCAGGTTGCAGCCGGGGCCATCGGGCGTCAGCCTGCGCCGACTGGCACGGACTTCGAGTTGATCGCGACCACGCAGGGCCGGCTGGTCGAGGCGGAGCAGTTCGAGCAGATCATCGTGAAGGCCAACGGCACGCAGTTGGTGCGGGTGAAGGACATCGCGCGAGTTGAACTGGGAGCGCGCGACTACGGCACGATCAGCACGTTCAACAGCAAGCCCAACGCCATCCTGGTCTGCTATCAATTACCCGGGGCCAATCTTGTCGAGATCGCCGACGCTATGACCAAGAAACTGGCGGAGCTGACGGCTCCCGATGCTCCGGTCAAGCTTCCGCCCGGTACCAAAGCCAAGTTCTTCTACGACTCGTCGATGTTCATCAAGGCCTCGCTCGAAGAAGTACTTGTGACGCTGATCGAGGCTTTCATACTGGTTTTCATCGTGGTACTGGTCTTCCTGCAGAGTTTGCGAACCACGCTGATTCCCGCTCTCACGATTCCGGTTTCGCTCATTGGCACCTTCCTGCTGCTGCTGCTCTTCGGGTTCTCGATCAACATGCTCACGATGTTCGGGCTGGTGCTGGCCATCGGCATCGTGGTTGACGATGCCATCGTCGTGGTCGAGAACGTTGAACGCAACATGACCGAGTTCAAATTGTCCGCGAAGGACGCGACGATCAAGGCCATGGGAGAGATTACGGGGCCGGTCGTCGCGATCACGCTCGTGCTGATGAGCGTCTTTCTGCCCGCGGCTGCGCTGTCTGGCATCACCGGTCAGATGTATCGCCAGTTCGCGTTGACAATTGCTGCGAGCACGGCCTTGTCTGCGGTGTGTGCCTTGACGCTCAGCCCGGCGTTGTGCGCACTGCTCTTGAAGGTCCACCAGCCCGGGCACAAGCCATTCGTGTTGTTCCGGCCCTTCGCATGGCTGGGGGATCAGTTCAATCGCGTTTTTACAGCCATCACCAACTTCTATGCGTACCTGACGCGATGGAACGCGCGACTGGCCTTTGTCACGATGCTCGCCTTTGGTGCTCTGATGTTCGTGACGATTCGAGTCTTTCAGGCTGTTCCCACCGGGTTTGTTCCCAACGAGGACCTGGGGTTTGTGGTGATCGCATCGCAGTTGCCCGACGGCGCGAGCCTGGAGCGGACCAAGGAAGTCACCGACAGGATCAGCGCCATGGCGCAGCAGGTCGAGGGCGTCGAGGATGTCGTGACGCTCAGTGGTTTCAGCGTGATCCAGGGACAGGGGACCAACTACGGTAACTGCTGGATCGTGCTCAAGCCCTGGGACGAGCGTGCGAAGATCAAGCGGGGTGTCGAAACGATCATGGCGGAGTTGCAAGCCAAGGTCGCGCCGATCATGGAGGCGCAGACAATCGTCTTCAGCCTGCCCGCGATCCAGGGCCTGGGCAACACCAGCGGCTTTGACCTTCGCGTGCAGGATCGCAGCAATCGCGGACGCGTCGCCCTCCAGCAGGCGACCGACGAACTGATCGGCGCGTCGTTCGGCAATCCGCAGGCCATCGCATACACCTTCAGCAGTTATCGCGCGGGCGTGCCGCAGTTGTACGTCGACATCGACCGCGAGAAGGTGTACAACCTGAGCATTCCGCTCCAGAGCGTCTTTGACACGCTCCAATCTGCGCTGGGCAGCGCGTACGTCAATGACTTCAACTTCCAGAACCGCACGTTCCAGGTCAACATGCAGGCCGATGCGAAGTTCCGCCTCACACCAGAGGACATCACCAAACTCGAAGTGCGCAACCGTGCAGGGCAGATGATCCCCGTATCGACCTTCGCAAGCGTGCGTGAGTCCATCGGACCCGACCGCATTGAGCGGTACAACTTGTACCCCTCATCAACGATCAATGGCGTGCCCGCCAAGGGCGCGAGTTCGGGCCAGGCGATCAGCGTCATGGAACAAATCTCCAGCCAGAAACTTCCCGAGCAAGGCATGGGATTCGAATGGACAGCCCTCAGTTATCAGGAGCGCCTCGCGGGCGGACAAACAACGGTCGTCTTTGGCCTTGCGATGCTGCTGGTCTACCTGATCCTTGCGGCTCAATATGAGAGTTGGACCACGCCCCTTGCCGTTGTCTTCAGTGTACCGCTCGTCGTGATCGGTGCGATGGGCTTTGTGCTCTGGCGCAATCTGGACAACAACGTCTTCACGGGCATCGGGCTGGTGCTGCTGGTTGGACTGGGAGCGAAGAATGCGATCTTGATCGTCGAGTTCGCTCGCGAGTATCGCATGCAGGGCAAGTCGATCATCGATTCCGCAGTCGAGGCCGCCCGTTCGCGCTTCCGCCCGATCCTCATGACCAGTTTCGCCTTCATTCTGGGCGTGGTGCCATTGCTCAACGCAACCGGTGCTGGCGCGGCGAGCCGACGCGCTATCGGCACTGCGGTCTTTGGCGGCATGGTGGGCGCAACCGTGCTGGGCCTGATCTTTATCCCAGCCTTGTATGTGGTGGTGCAAAAAGTGAGCGAAGCGATTTTCCCGCCCAAGCGTGTACCAAACCCAGAGCCCGCACACGCCCCGATCATAATCTAAGTCTCTTGTGAGCAAGGGTTTCAAATCTACACAACCTCTGACTTGCGGGAACGATCCTGATCGGACCGATGCCGCTTGGGAACTACCATGTCCGAGTTCGACGAAATAGATTATCAGACCTGCTCACGAGCGGTCGCGCCTTGCACAACGCCCCGGAGGCCCGCGTGTTTCTCATCCGACCATCCAAACCCGAGGACACTTCGACGCTGGTCAAACTCGCGCGAACCGTGTACTTCATCAACCTGCCGCCGGCTGAGAATCTGATCAGCGCCCGGATCGACCATTCGCGGCGCTGCTTTCGGAAACTCGCGTTACAGTGGGCCAACCAGACATCTCCAACGTCCAAGCGGGCACGCAAGCCCAAGCCCGCACGCGGTGCGTCGAGTTCGGGTGGCATGGCTGCGCTCGACGAAAATTCTGATGTCTATATGTTCTCAATCGTGGATACCGAGTCTGGCAGCGTGATCGGTACGAGCCAGATCCGCACGCACATGGGCGGTCCGGGCAATCCGAATTGGCGTCTTGCCGTCTCGGAAAAGAAGTTCCATAGCGAAAGCCTTCGCTTCGGCACGACGCACACGGTTGCGCGCCTCGATGGGGACGAGTCTGGTCCTAGCGAGATCGGTGGATTGATCCTGGATCCTGGCTTTCGCGGCCATCGGCTGCGGCCCGGCAGGCTGCTTTCGTTCATCAGGTTTCATCTGGTGGGGCTGTTCCGCGATCAGTTCGCAGACACAATCCTCGCGGAGATGATGGGGCCAGTGACCAGCGATGGCGACAATCCCTTCTGGGATGCATTTGGCCGTAAGTTCATTCCGGTGAAGTTCGCAGAAGCCGATCGCTTCTGCCAGCACAATCGCAAGTTCATCCAGGAACTGCTGCCCAAGGACGAGATTTATCTGACCCTGCTGCCCTTGGAAGTAATCAATGTCGTGGGTGTTGTCGGGCGAGAAACCATACCCGCGCGGCGCATGCTCGAAACACTCGGTTTCAAGTATCGCGGCTTCATCGATCCCTTCGATGGCGGCCCGCATCTGGACTGCGCGACGGACCAGGTGCCGCTGGTCAACTGGACAAGGCGGGCAGAAATCGGCAAGGTGACAACACTCGAACGCTGCACGGAGCGTGCGATCGTCAGCGTCATCACGGGCGAGGGTGAACTTCGCGGCACCGAGGCACTCGTCGAGATGGGCACTGGTAAAGATGAGAAGGGGCCTGTGCGTCTGCTGCCCGAGACAATGGAAATGCTCCAGATCGAGAACGGCGCTTCCATCGGCTTCACGACACTCAAGCAGTTTGGCTCGCCCGTATCTGAATCTGCGACGCGGAGCGATGCCCACCTCGTCAACCATGCGGGTGCCAATGGCAAGGCGACGCCACGAATCGCGAAGCCCGAGAGCAGACCTGGTACACGCTCAGGCATGCGATCTGGCATGCGATCTGGCACGCGCCGCGGCAAGGCGAGCGAGTCGTGAGCGTCGGAACGAGGCATTATCCATGACGCTCGTACATCCTCCATCGAACCTAATCGGCGGCTTTTGGAAGCCGCTGAACATTACCAATGCTCCTACTGGCAGCATCGTCCGCTCATGTAGCCCCGCTGAGCCTGATCGAGTGATCTGGGAGGGATGGGAGCAAACGGATGACGTGATTGACGCGGTACGCAGCGCGCGAGCGGCGCTGTCTCTGTGGTCACGTCTGGGGTTGGAAGGTCGCGTCCGAGTCCTTCGTCGCTTTCAGGAGTTAGCCAAGCAACGCGAGAGTTCGCTCGCTCAACTTCTCAGTGACGAAGTCGGCAAAGTCTTGTGGGACGCAAAGGCAGAGGCGGGGTTGCTTGCCAGCAAAGTGGAAATCACCCTGGACGCGGCAAAGGAAGGCGGGCTCGCCCGCGTCACGCCGTTTGAGTTGCCACTGACCGCGACGCGCACTGGCCGCTGCGACTTTCGCCCCCACGGCGTGCTCGCGGTGATCGGTCCGTTCAACTTTCCGATGCACCTGCCCAACGGGCACATAGTGCCCGCGCTGGCGATGGGGAACACTGTCGTCTTCAAGCCCAGTGACAAAGCCCCCGCATGCGGGCAGGCCTTGGTTGAACTCTTTGATCAGGCCTTGCGCGATTGCAACGTGCAGGGGCGGGGGGCGGGCGTCATCAACCTCGTACAGGGCGGCGTTGCAACAGCAAAGGCTCTTGTCGCACCCGACAGCGATATCGATGGTGTGCTCTTCACTGGTTCGTGGCCCGTGGGGCGAACGATCATACAGGCCAGCGTCGACCATCCGGGGCGCATGCTGGCGCTTGAGATGGGTGGAAACAACGCGGCGATTGTGATGGGCGATGCGGATCTGCGTCAAGCCGTGATCGAGTGCGTGCGCAGCGCGTTCATCGGCACAGGGCAACGTTGTACGTGTACGCGTCGGATTATCGTCCACGAATCGATCGCGAGCAAGTTTCTCTCTGCGTTCTGCAAGGTGGCGAGCGGGCTGATCATCGGTTCGCCCAACGCGTCGCATCCGGTCTTCATGGGTCCACTGATTTCTCAGCAAGCTCGAAACATGGTTCTGAACGCGCAGCGCGCGATGGCACTGGCTCCTGGCAACGCTCGCATGCTGGTTCCCTGCACCGAGCACTCGCCCAACGGGGAGCGTGCGCGTGCAGATGGGAAGCAAGTTGCACAGGGTTGGTACCTTACGCCGGGCGTTGTGCAGGTTGACGCATTCGACGGGAGCGATGACTTTCAAGTCTGTGCGGGTGCGGATATCGAGGTCTTTGGGCCGCTCGTCCGCATCAGCATCGTCAAAGACATGGACCAGGCACTCGAACAGGCGAACGCAACCAGATTTGGACTCGCCGCGAGCCTGTTCACGCAAGACCGGGCATCGATAGACCGTTTCATGCACGAGTGCAGGGCGGGATGTCTGAACATCAATGCAGGCACTGCTGGCGCGAGCAGCAAACTGCCCTTTGGCGGGCTGGGGCTCTCGGGCAACCACCGTCCTGCGGGGTCGTTCAGCAATGACTACTGCGCGTATCCAGTGGCGAGCATGCTGGAAACGAGTAATGTTGCGACGATACCCACGGGCATGCGGTTTGAAGATGCCTGGCTCTGATCGACCCCAATACGACCAATCACGCTCGGTTTACGACTTTGCTCATGCTTGGGGTTCGTATCCTGCGTCGTGCGATATACCTGTCCTCACTGCCAGCGTGCGCTCACCATGGATGCTCCGGCAAGCGGCGAGCAATTCGCCTGCCCGCATTGCACGCTGCCATTTCTCTATCATGATCCTGCCCAACCGCCGCCCGCCGCGGCCCGAGTATCCGCGAGCGAATCATCAACCAAGCCTGATCGTGCCGTGGTCGAGGGCCTGCCATCTGCGGACGGAGCGGAAGTTGATGTGCTGGTAGTGCGACCAAGTCCTGCCCGCGCGAAGCCACTGCAGTTCTTTGGGTTCGCCCTGCTCGGACTGGTTGGTATCGGTGCTGGTTTTTTTGGATGGGGAAACTCGTGGCATGTGGTCGCGTGGGCGGCGTGCCTTGCGGGCGGATTGACAGCCGGTGTGATCCCAGCATGGATGAAAGTACGATCGCTGGGCACGCAGATTCGAATCACTAACAAGCGATTGATCGATCGGGATGGATTCCTGCAGCGTCGCGTGAGCGAGGTGCTGCATCGTGATGTCAAAAACGTGCGCGTGGACCAGTCGCTGCGGGAGCGAGTGTGGCGTGTTGGCAGCATCGCCATCTTCACTGGTGGCGAGGAAGAGCCCGAGGTGTACATGCGCGACGTGCCCGATCCAGAACGCGTGCGACAGATCATGGACCTGTATCGGCCCATGTAGACACTGATCGGCGCGAGCCTACTTCTTCCACTCGGGCAGTCGCCCGGGCGTCCAAGGAACCTGCTTGGCTTCGAGTTTGCCTTCGAGCGCTTCCATGTCTGACACCAGCGTCCTGGTATCCGCCAGCACTTTCTCAAAGAGCTCGCCCGCGATCTCAAACTGTTCGCGATGTGTCTTGGTGGGCGGCTGGGTATTGTTGAGCATGCTGTAGAACGCGCTGCCAATACGAGAACGAATCGATGGTGCCTGGGCAGCGCCGCGCCCATCGAGCGTCGAATCACCATTTAGAGTTCGGTTGATATTGGCCTGTCGGACTCGCAGTGCTTCGAGATCGTTCGATACGCTCATATCCACGCCGGGCGTTGACATGATGCCCTTGCGCAGGTGCGTCAGCCGATTGGCAATCTCGCCCAGCACGCCATCGACTCCCTCTGATGCCCGCTGCAAGTCGTTGAGTTTACGTTCAAACTCAAACTTTTCGCTTCGAGCGGGACCTTTGGCCGCGAGTGTGGCCTGGTCCAGGTCGCGAACTTCAAAGGAAATGGGCGAGTCGAGCATCGTCGTGATGCCATCGACGATCTTGGCCAGTTGCACGTTGTACATGCCTGGCGGAACGAGCGGACCATCCTGCTCACTCTCCCACGGATCGAGCGAACGGGTTGAAAGACTCACGGGCGTGGCCAGGGGCAGTCGAAGATTCCAACTGGTGCGGTGGATGCCAGCCTCGCGTGCCATGTCGAGTTGGCGCAGGATGGTGCCGGTGCTGTCGCGAACGATCAGCACAACCTTGGGTGCCAATTCGCGATCCTCGGCTTGCAGTGCTTCGAGAGTTGCGTGCTGCCAGTCGCTCTTCTTCTCGGCCTCCTGTCGCTGCTCCTTTCGTGTCATCACCTTCTCCTTGAGGTGATACGTGATCATCGCGCCGAAGGGTGGGTTGGGGGTGGCGTAGAAATCTGCACCGGACCACCCGCGACCGTCGTTGCCCCCAAGGCGCGAACGCGGGATGTAGGCAAGTGCCGTGCGGATCGGGAAGATGTGCGCTTGCTTGCCGAAAATCTCGCTACTGGCAGTGCGCAAGGGTGTGTAGTCGTCGAGAATATAAAACCCGCGACCAAACGTGGCGATCGCGAGATCGTTCTCACGACGTTGAATCTCCAGATCGCGGCATTCGATCGTGGGTACGCCACTCAACTTGAACCAGTTGGTGCCTGCATTGACTGTGAAGTACGCACCAAACTCCGTGCCCACAAACAGCAGATCGGCGTTGACATGGTCCTCGACGATGCTGTACGCCGTACCGATTGGCGGCAGGTCACCCGCGATGCTGGTCCAAGTGGTGCCCGTGTCATCGCTGCGGAGGACGTAGGGCTTGTAGTCGCCAAACTTGTGGTTGTCGACGGTGGCGAAGACGCGACGTTCGTTGTGACGGCTTGCCTCGACATCGCTTATCAACGTCAACTGCCTGCCATCAACCATCGCAGCGTTGTCAATACCGGGCAGCGTATCGATGCGCCGCCATGTCTTGCCTGCATCTTCGGTGATGTTGATGAGCCCGTCGTCGGTGCCGACGTAGATCAACCCCTCCTTCATAGGCGATTCACTGAGCGATACGCCACTGCCCCAGATGCTCGTGCTGCGATGCTTCGCGACGGCATCGGGTTTCTGGATGACACCCAATACTTTCAGTTGGTTGCGATCAATGCCTCGCGTAAGATCGTCGCTGACTCTCGTCCAACTATCGCCCCGGTCGTCGCTGCGGAAAAGGAAGTTGCCGGCGTAGTAGAGGCGCGTGTTGCTGTGCGGGCTGATGATCAGGGCCGCGTCCCAGTTGAAGACAAACGGCTTGTCGTCGCGCCTCTCGACGGGGCGGATGTCGATCTGCTCGCCGCTCTTGCGATCAAAGCGGACGAGCCCACCATCCTGCCACTGACTGTAAACGATGTTGGGATCTTTGGGATCAATCGCGGGTTCAAAGCCATCGCCACCGACAGTGACAAACCAGTCTTCATTGGTGATGCCAACTATGTCCGTCGTGCGAGATGGACCGCCGATGGTGTTGTTGTCCTGCGTGCCGCCATAGATGAAGTAGAACGGCTCGGAGTTGTCCACCGCGACGCGATAGAACTGCTTGATGGGAAGGTTGGGAAAGAATCGCCAGTTGCTGCGATCCCAGGTTTCGTACAGCCCGCCGTCGTTGCCGCCCAGCAGATGGTTGGTATTGTCGGGATTGATGACCAACGCGTGCCAGTCGACGTGGACGTTCTTGTGCTCGACACGCTTCATGGTCTTGCCCGCGTCGTCGGTGGTGTGAAGAAACGTATCGAGGGCGTAGAACCGATCAACGTTCTTGGGATCGGCGACCAACTCCTGGTAATACTGCGGACTGCTCGACAAGTATCCGCTTCGCTTCTCCCAACTCTCGCCCCGGTCCAGCGAGCGATAGACGCCGCTCTTGTCGCCCTGAGCCTCGATGATCGCGTACACAACATCGGGGTTGGGCGGGCTGATGGCCATGCCTATGCGACCGATGTCACCTGTCGGCAACCCACTCTTAACTTTCTGCCACGTCTTACCCGCATCGATGCTCTTGTGGATGCCTCCGTTGGGTCCGCCATTGATGAGCGTCCAGACATGCCGCCGACGCTGATACGCCGTCGCATAGAGCGTGTCGGGATCTCGCGGATCCATATGGACTTCGTTCACGCCCGTCTGCTCGCCCAGATCGAGAATCTTGTTCCATGTCTTGCCAGCGTCGATTGTCTTGAACAATCCGCGATCACCGCCATCGCTCCATAGGGGTCCGAACGCGGCGACATACACGACATTGCTGTCGCGCGGATCGACACGAATCATGCCGATGCTACCCGCGCTCTTGAGGCCAACGTTGGTGAAACTCTTGCCCGCATCGCGAGAGACGTAGACGCCGTCGCCCCAGGCCACGCTGCGCTGGCTGTTGTTCTCGCCCGTGCCCACCCAGACGACGTTGGTGTTATCGGGATCGATCGTGACACAGCCGATCGAGTAACTGGCGTAACTGTCGAAGATCGGGGCGAACGTCAACCCGCTGTTACTTGTTTTCCAGAGGCCCCCGCTCGCAACGCCAACGTACCACTCGCTCTGGTTCTTGGGATTCACGGCGATGTCGGAGATGCGCCCCGACATCATCGCTCCACCGATCCCGCCGCGAGCCTTGAGGCCAGCGAATTTTTCGGTGGTCAGCTTCGTCGGATCAACCGGCTCGTCCTTCTTCTCCTCGCTCGTGGCATCAGTGCCCTGCGGCGCGTTGGCCGAGTCTTGCGCGGGCTTGAATCGTTCGCCCTGCTTGTGGTGGCGATGCTGGGCAATCGCGGGCGTGAATGCGAACACAGGAGCAATCGCAAGGGCGATAACGACGCGGAGGTACGGGTTCATGCGGAGCGAGGGTACACGTCCCCATCGATGCTCGCTTTGCGGACCCTTTATGCTCAGGCCGCCATGCGTTGCAGGGCAGCCCGACGCTTCGCAGTGATCGCCAGCACCGTGATGTCATCGGCCTGATGCAGGCTGCCCGACTGTTCGTCGAGCATCGCTTCGAGTTGGCCCATGCAGGTGGTCGCGTCGGAGTGCGAACGGAAAAGGCTCGACAGTTGCAGCACGTGCGGCGCTGGCAAGTGCATGGTGGATTGCCCCGCCACACGCAAGCGCGGGAACGCGGCCTCCATCCCGTCGGTGTAAAGCAGCAGGGTTTCCCCCGGTCGCAGGACGGTGGTGGTTTGGTCAAAGACCGCATCGGAAAAAATACCGAGCAACGGTCCCTGGGTCTCCAACTCGCGCAAGCCGTTGTCGACTTCGAGCACCATCGGTGCGGGGTGCCCGGCGCCCGCGACAGTCACCTCGCCAGTTCGTGTGTTCAGCGTGCCGTACAGCCCTGTAGCAAATCGACCAGTATTCAGCGATCCCTCCACGAGCCGCTGATTGAGGCGCGAGAGCACCTCGGAGGGATCCAATCGCTCGGGTATGCCCGCTTTGTCCAGCCTGCACTGATCTGCGGTGATCAGGCTATTTGTCAGAATCATCGTGAGCAGTGCAGCGGGCACGCCATGGCCAACAGCATCCGCAAGAAAAAAAGCGATCGTGTCATTGTCGAGTTGGCGGATGTTGTAGATATCCCCCGACACCATGTTGACAGGGCGATAGAGGACGCTCAGCCAGTGGTTGTCAAGTTCGGGCATCGCACAGGCCGTGAACTCGTGCTGCACGGCCGCCGCGAGATGCAGTTCCTCGTGAATCCGCTCGACTTCCGCCCGCACGCCCGCCTGGCAGCGCTGCATGATGGCAACCTCTCGCATCAGCCCGCTGACGACTCCTTGTCGAGCGCACATGGCAAACAGCATGCTCGCCAGCAGGGCAGGATCGCAGTCCAAGGCACGAACGATGACGCCCCGATGGCAGTACGGAGTCCAGCGTGCGGAATCTTCTGCAACGATGACGATGCCCACACCCTGATCCTGCAACGCTTCGACGCAGCGATCAATCTCGTTCACGTCCGTGTGTCGTGTCGCCACAATCAGCACTGCCTCGTCCATGGGGCAGCGAATCGGATCGGGCACGCTTGCGCGAAGCAGCAACTGTGACAGTGTCACTCGCTCCAACTGGAGCGTTTCTCCAGCGGGCCACAACGAAGCCAGCGCCTGCGTCAGACGCAGTTCCAACTCCGTCTGCTCCTCTGGCCCTGCAAGCAGGATCGTTCCGCGCATCGCGCCTCCAGTTCCATGCCGCAAGCATCGCGATGGGCGAATGCCCAGCACGCGAGCGGCCTCGCGGATGGACTTCGGTTCTTTCCGTACCCGCCTTCAGGTCCGCGCAAGAAGGCCCCACAATCCTGCGTCGGTTATGCGCATCATACCGTTGAATATAGGGTGATTATGGGGCTGAAACATCAATCTCGAAGTCTCGCTAGAAGTCTCGGTAGGCCGTGTGGCACTGCTTGCAACTCGCAGCCACTTTCGCCCAATTGCTCGAAAGTTCCGCCTGCTGCGCTGGCGAAGGGACGCGGCGTGCTGGTATGTCCACGAGCATGTCCTCAATGACCTGCGACTGATCCGAGGCTTCACGCATCCATATCCTGTACTCCGGCTGCTTGGCGTGTGTTGATGCATCGTCATTGAGATTGCGAAACAGGTCCGACAACCGTCCCGCCTCGGCTGCGGGCACCAGATCGGGGTGATCCTGGGGGGTTGTCCAGCCAGCCTTCTCGATTGCCTTGATGTGATCGTAAATCTCATCAATATCCACCATTGATCGCACAATGCCGGTCGTGCGATGCACTTGCGGAAATGCATTGCTGGCGGCATCGATCTCCGCGTCATTGGCTGGCCTCGCGACCTCGACGCACTTCCATAGCCCCTTGTAATGCTCTGCAGTTTGTGAGACGCGCATCCGGGCTTCCATCGCCTCAGGCGTTGCTTTGCCCAGCGTGACGGCTGCGGCCGCGCTAGCTGCTGCACTGCGATGCTTGCCATGATGGCAGTGGATAAATATTGGTCCTGGCAAGTCTCGCACCGCTCGCGCGATCTCCAGGGTCTTGGCCTCGTCCATGCCGTTGTATCCAATGGGCAGGTGTACGTACCGCATGCCATGGGCCTTGGCAATATCCGCCTGGGGGGTTGCGCCATCGACGGAAATGATTGTCTTGATCCCTGCCCGTTGGAGTGTTTTGAAGGCTACTTCGCCATGCGGCGCTGAGCCGCTGTACAGGCCCGGTGCATAGGCCACAACCTGATGCACGCCTTCGAGATCAAGTGGTGCATTGGCTTGTATATTGGGCAAATCGATCTTCGACATCTCCTTCGCACCTACCTGCAATCCAAGCGAGCGAGAGTGTCCCTGCGAGCAAGACGCGATAACCCCCACGCCCATAAGCAGCATGCTCGCCCCCATCGGTATCCACCACTTTTCGTTCGTCTTGCAGATAATGCACCTCCAAGCCTGCATGAATAGTACCGTTTAATGCTGACATGGTTCCAGGATTCGCGGCCTCCATCTGCGCCCAGTCTCGCGCGTACCGTGCCCCGAACATGCCCACTCCCCCGACTTCCACTCCAACAGACCCTGCCCCCGCGCCTGCCCCTGCCCCCACGACGTTGCGAAAGCGCAACGTCCTGCTCATGGGCGGCGGAGCTCGCGAGCATGCGCTGGCACTGTTTATCAGCCGCTCCCCTTTCCTGAACACGCTGTACACCACCCATCCGGATAACCCTGGCCTTGCCGCCCTGGCAAAGCCAGTCGATGTGCCGGTGAACATCCGGGAGATCTACCGACTCAAACAGTTCATGGAGAAGAAAGCGATCGATCTGGTTGTCATCGGTCCAGAGGATCCGCTCGCAGAGGGCTTCACGGACAAACTCGCCAGCCCTACTTGTCTGGTCTTTGGCCCCACCAAGGCTGGTGCCCAACTTGAAGCGGACAAGGCTTGGGCCAAGCAGATCATGCGGGGCGCTTCGATTCCTGCGGGCGACTCGCGAACATTTACCAATGCGGAGTCAGCCCGTCAATACGTGGAGTCTCGAGAGCGTGATGTACCGCTGCTCGCACTGGTCTTTGAGCAAGCCGACCGATTCCGAGATCCCGTTGATCGACGTGAATACATCACCAATCAGGTCAGCGCGACCAAGGAGCTCAAGGCCCTGTATGCTGCCCATCGAGACGACCTGCCTGTCATCAAGGCGGCGGGGTTGGCCAAGGGCAAGGGTGTTGTTGTTCCTGAAACGCTCAATGAAGCACTCGATGCCATCGATCAGATCATGGTCCGTCGCATTCATGGCGAGGCTGGTGCCAAGATCGTGATCGAGGAGAAACTCGCCGGCCCCGAAGCTAGCGTGCTTGCAATCACCGACGGGCGCACCATCCTCGTCCTGCCCCCCGCCCAGGACCACAAGCGCTTGCGAGACCATGACCAGGGACCCAACACGGGCGGCATGGGTGCCTTCTGCCCCACTGCCAGCATCACGCCTGAACTGATGGACAAGATCGAGAGCGAGGTGCTCGTTCCCACAGTCGATGCGCTCGCCCGCGAGAACATCCTCTATCGAGGCGTGATCTTCGCAGGCCTGATGCTCACCCGCACCGGCCCGCGCGTGCTCGAATTCAACTGCCGCTTTGGCGATCCCGAATGCCAGACCATCCTGCCGCGGCTTCGGAGCGACCTACTCGAACTCATCATCGCCACCTGCGAGGGGCGATTGCATGAAGTCCACGTCGACTGGGATCCAAGGCCAACCTGCTGCGTTGTCCTGGCGAGCGAAGGCTACCCAGAAAAGCCCAAGTTGGGCCAGCCCATCACCGGCTTGCAAGAAGCCGCGGCGCTCCCGGATGTCTACGTCTTTCATGCTGGAACAAAGCGGGCCGCCGACGGCAGCACCGTCACCAATGGTGGTCGAGTGCTGAGCGTCGTGGCTCGTGGCGACACGATGGAAGCAGCGCGGGCCCGAGCCTATGCCGCTGTTGCCATGATCCGCTTCCCAGGCATGCAACTTCGCACCGACATCGCCCAGTCGTGACCAGCCCGTACCACCCCTCGCTAACAATTGGGACTTCGCGGATCGATGCCAAGAGCACCAATGACCGCTCCCACCTACATGGCGACCAGTTTCGTCGCGCGATCCAGCACCGCCTCATGCGCTGCCACCGACAACTCATTGTGGACGCGATCCGCGATCATCCCATGACTATCAACGACGTATGTCATGCGGCGCGTTCCCAGCGGAATCGGCAATCCAAACATTCCGCGAGCCTCATACATCGCAGCGACCTTGGACCAAGGATCTGCTAGCAGCACATGGCGGAGCCCATGCTGCTTGCGAAACCCGGCCTTGCTCACGCTACCTCGAGGACTGATTCCCGCGACCACTACGCCCGCCCGCGCCAGGCTGTCAAACCGATCTCGCACCACGCACGCCGCCTTCGTGCAGATCGGCGTGCCATCGCTGGGATAGAACATGAGCACCACGGGACCGTGTGCGAGGAGGCCGCTGAGCGAAACTGCTTTGCCGGTATCGTCGAAGAGTGTAAATTCTGGAGCCTTGGTAGCGAGTTCGAGCATTGCGGAGCATAGTGCCAGAAAAACGCCTGAACGATCAGACCGTGTTGTAGCCGCCAGTTGGCTCGCCCACGCGATAGATCGCCAGTGTGTTGCTCGCCTTGGCAAGCCCCAGGGGCCGCCCAGCCACCAACACCACAAAGTCCCCACGCTTTGCAATCCCGCGGCTTTGCAGGTACTGGTCTACAGCCATGTTCCAGTCGCTCAGGTTGCCCTTGCCGGGCGGCTTGCAACAGACGGGAATCACACATCGCAGCAGCGCCATGCGTCGAGCGGTCGGCTCATCGCTGGAATATGCGACGATCTGGGTGTGAAACGCGTTCTTGGATAAGTAACGTGCCGTCCCACCAAACTGACTCCAGCACGCGACCGCTGTCGAACCCGTTTCCTTCGAGGCAACCCACGCGGCGTGGGCCAGGGCCGCCGTCATGCGGTGCGCGTCCGCATACTGGCTGGGTGGTTTATACTCCGCGCGGGTTTCTCTGAGTTGCTGCTCAGCAGCAAAGATGATTCGTGCCATGGTCTCAACCACCAGCACCGGGTGCTTTCCGGTCGCGGTCTCAGCCGAGAGCATGACGGCATCGGCACCGTCAAAGATCGCGTTTGCGACGTCCGTGGCCTCTGCCCGCGTTGGGCTGCTGTTCTCGATCATGGTCTCGAGCATCTGGGTCGCGACGATGCAGGGCTTCCCGTGGCGCTGGCAACTGGCGACGATCCGCTTCTGCACCACCGGCACCTGCGCAATGTCCATCTCAACGCCCAGATCCCCGCGAGCGACCATCACCGCGTCCGACACTTCGACAATCGCCTCAAGGTTCTCGACAGCCTGGGGCATTTCAATCTTCGACACAACTGGAATCCACGCCGCCTGGCCCGTCGGCGTCTTCATCTGGCTGATGCGATCCTTGAGTTCCCGCACCTCGTCTGGCCTGCGCACGAATGAGAGCGCGAGATAGTCCATGTCATTGGCGACCGCCCACTCCACGCACTTCCAATCCTGCTCGGTGATCGCCGCGGCGGACAACTCGCTCTGTGGAACGTTGATGCCCTTCTTGCTGCTGATGAATCCGCCCACACGCACCCGGCAACGCAGTTCGCCCTTCTCACGATCTCGCTCAACCGCCAGGAGCCGGATTGCTCCATCGTTGATAAGCACCCGGTGCCCCGCAAGCACCTCGCCCACCAGCGGCTGGTACGTGACGGGCAGCACCAGTTCACGCCCATCACTGTCCCGATCCAGTTTCTTGTCCACCTCTCGGTAGAAGGCTTCGGTGATGCCCGCCTTGAAGACAACATCCTCGCCCACGACCACCTCAACCAGCCCGCCGCCGCTGGGGCTGGGCTTACCCAACGTCGCTGGAATCGTGCCCACCCGAATCTTGGGGCCTTGGAGATCACCCAGGCACGCGACCTCGACACCCATGTCTTTGGAGACACCCCGCACGATCGCCAGTCGCTTGGCGTGCGTCACCAGATCACCATGCGAAAAGTTGAATCGGAAAACACAAACCCCGGCCTCGATCAGCCGCCGAACGACTTCGGGCGATTCGCTCGCCGGCCCGATGGTCGCAACGATGCTGGAAAGAATGTTGGGGGCGAGCACATCCGTGACCCCCCAGTCGGTGGCTGGGGAACGCTGGAGCGACGATGAATCAGATGCGGTCTGCATGCGAATGACGATATCGGCCATTCGGCCCGCCCCCAACGCGAATCCTGCCGCCTGCCCGGAATCATCTCGCCC
>CAYRPC010000014.1:0-44431 GCA_964425995.1 uncultured Phycisphaeraceae bacterium | reverse complement strand
GCCTTGGAAGGACTGATAGTTGGGGTTGAATCCGCCGCCATTGCCCTGAGAAGACATTGGTTGACTGGGCACTGGTTGACCGGGCATTGGTTGAGTTGATGCGGATGCTCCGCCATTGCTCGTCGGCGTGCTGGCGCGATCTTGGGCCGGGATGGGTCGTTCGCCGCGTTCTCGATCAGGGCCCCGATCTGGACCACGATCTGGACCACGGTCTGGACCACGGTCTGGACCACGGTCTGGTCCGCGATCTGGTGTACGTTCTTGCGAGCGGTCGCTGCGTGCTGGCGGCTCGCCCCAATTATCCTGGTCGGGCCACCGATCACGCCGATCCCGACTCTCTTCGCGACGTCCGTTATCCTGTCGGTCTGGTCCCCGATTTGGCCCCCGGTCTGGTCCACGGTCTGGTCCACGGTCCTGTACCCGATCCTGCCCCCGGTCCACAGCGCGATCTGTTCCCCGATCATCGCGTCGCTCCGCATCACGCGGGCGTGCTGGCGCAATTGGGCTTGCGGGCGCAGGTGTGGGCGCACCGCGGGGACGATCAAAGTCCACCATGCGCTCGGCCCCATACTCCGGATCGCGGCTCGGAGGACGGGCCGCCTCACGCGGTTCACGGACTGGCTCACGCACTGGCTCACGGACAGATTCGCGAGTGCTTTCCCGAGCCGATGCTCGCTCGCTCTTGGGCTCCGCTTTGGGAACAGCGACCTCGACAGCCTCTCTCTTGGCTCGTGCCCGAGGCTTGGACTCGCTCGTGTCGCTCTTACTTTTTTTATCGTCCGATGAAGATGTACGGGCCATGAATTGTCCTACGAAAGAAACCACTAAAAATCAAAAAACAACACGAAACGCAGTCACCCTGCAGTTACATAGTGAGGAAACTACACAGTGAGAAATACCAGCCTCAACGCTTGCCACACGAATTCACAAGGCACACAGGCTGGCGCCGGGTGAAAAAATGCTGAAACAAACTAACGAAACAAATAGTGAACAGATCGGGAACATGGGGAGAAATTGGGCGGACGGGGAGTGCCGCGAATCCGAATCGTGGATCGCAACAAGAGACTGTAGAGACAACGCGAGAACGCTCATAGATCGAGTCGCTTCCGAGCGTTTAAGAAAGCATATTTGCCGTCTCCCGGAGACACCCGTCCATCGCTGGAAGCCCATAAGAAAAAGCGAACGAGACAAAGCCACCGGAGCGGATTGAATCCATGATTGATCGCAGCATGCAATCCCGAAGTTCACACCGCCCCAACGCTTGAACGCCGCTGCAATTGTCATCAGGGTTGCCCGACCCACGCCCCCCGCCCGCACCTCGCCAAAGCGAACCGCGCAACTTGAAAGAGCGAAGAAACTCGCCCATCAGGCCACGAAATCAATACATTCCAAGCGGGAAAAGGTGACAGGGAGAGCCGCAAGGCCTTCTCGACCTTATGCAGTATACCCAACCACTTGGCCCCTGTCAGCACCAATTTGTACCCACTTTGCAGATTGTTGTGCGAGTTTCGCTTTTCCTGTTCCGCTGTAAACCAAGGCTGAACCGTCCCTTAGCCATCGCTGTCCTGCCCATGGTCAAGGAGCCACTGCTTCTCGACCAGCCTTCTCATCTGGTCTTCTCATCTAGTCCTTGATCAGTCCTTGATCAGTCGCATCGCGATCAGGTCCTGCACATCGAGCATCCCGATCGGCTTGCCCATCCCGTCGACGATCGGAATCTCATCCTGCCGATGTTCGCGGATCATCGCAACAGCATCACGCACCAGCGCTGCCTCCGAAAGTGTTCGCGGGCTTCGCGTCATCACTTCCATCACCGGTCGATCCAACGCCGAGCGATCCTTCAAGACCAGCCGCCGCACATCCCCATCGGTCAGAATTCCCGCAAGGTTCCCTGCTCCATCGATGAGTATGAGGGCTCCTGATCTGCGAGCCACGCTCGCTGCTTCGGTCAGTGCTTGCGAGACCGTGCGCGTCTGCTCGATCAGGGGCAGGTTTCTCCCCGCGACAGCACGCATGACATCGGTCACGGGTCGGAGCAGGCCCCCCAGCGCGCCGCCCGGATGGCGACGCGCAAAGTCCACACTCGTAAAGTTGCGCTGGCGGGCGGTGCACAGTGCCAGCGCATCACCCAGCGCCAGCGTTGCAGTGGTGGAGCAGGTCGGGGCAACGAAGTGGTCTTCGCCCAGTCGCGCGTCGTGTTCCTTGCCCGCCTCATGCGTGACGCCAAGTCGCAGGGCAACGGTGGCAAGCCGTTCCAGACTGGACGCCGCCCTATCAAGCGGTCCACCGGTGATAGAGATGATCGGCAGGCCATCCTGACGAAGTATGCCCGCAAGCCCCAGCACCTCTTCGGTTTCGCCACTGAAACTGATGGCAACGACAGTGTCGCAGCCGCGGAAGCGGCCCAGATCGCCGTGCGCAGCTTCTGATGGATGCACGCTGTGACTGGGGATGCCAAGGCTGGCAAGGGTGGCGGAGATCTTCGCGCCAACAAGGCCCGACTTGCCCAGCCCCGTGACAAGCACAGTCCCGCCCTGGTCCGCGCATCCGACCAGCAGATCGACCGCCTCAGCAAAGGCAGCGTCCAGAGACTGAGCCAGCGCGGTCAAGGCGGCGGCTTCGTCAATCAGAATGGAGCGGGCGAAAGGAAGGGAATGTGGTCGCGAGTCGCTCATCACTCAGAGCATAGTCGTGGGCAATATGGCACCATCATCCGTGGCACTGTCGCAGCGAACAGTGTGGTGCCAGTCGTGCAGGGTGGGACACGAGTGGATGTCGCTGGTTTCAGTGTTGCTTGGTAATCAGAACCAATAGCAACCAGCGTGACTGAGCGAGATGTGAGGGCTTTGATTTTCCTCGCATTCGTCCAAGCGTCTGCGTAAGTGCCTTTGGAACCAAGAGTTGCTTCCGATCTTTCTCATCTTCAAACCAACCTGTCCAAGTTTCCTTGAGCCACTTTTCTAGGAACGCTCGCCTGAGCTATGACGGCCCGCGTGCGGAGAGGTGCCAGCGTCTGGACCTTGATGTTGAAGGGGCGAATCGTCGACGAAGGAGCAAACAGGATGTCAACCAGGCAAGGCGGATTGAGGCGACGAGCAAGTGTGGGCAGCGGGGAATGGCTCGTCCTGATGGCCGTACTGGCCACAGGATGTGGCGTCAGTAGCGGGGCCTTTGCGCAGTGCGGAACTGTCCAGCAGGCAGAAAAGATTGAAGGGCACGACGCGCCGCTGACAATCCTGGGCAACGCGCAGCGACGAACGACCGTCGGCGTGCGGCGCAGCAATGGCATCAACACCATGGCGGTGCAGGAAGTCAACCGCGTCACGGTCTGGGAATGCAATGCAAATGCTGCGAACGCGGCTTGGACGCTGGCCGCGGACTTGACCGCGCCCGCAGAGGCAATCAACTTCGGGGAAGCCATCGCCATCAGCAAGACCGCGACCGGAGGCGGAAACGGGACCTATTACATGGTGATTGGCGCTCCTGAAACGCCAATCTTTGCGAATGGATCGCCCGACGGCGCTGCGTATGTGTATCGTAATAACGGGAGTGGTTGGACCTATCAGACCCGCATCGATCCGCCCAGCCTGGCCAACGCTCAGTTTGGGGCTTCGATTGCGATCGGAGATCGGCTGGCCATCGCTGATCCGAGTTTTTCGGCCAGCGGTGCAGTCAACGATCAACTGATCGGCAGCGTCAACGTCTATGCACTCAGTGGCTCCAACTGGGTACCCAACGGGGTGCTGCAACATCCGCTGGACCCTGCCATTTACAATCGAGCCTATTCGCAACTGGGAAACCGATTGGTCATGGACGGACTCCAGATCGTTGCTTCCACTTTTAACGCTGGCATCTCCCACTACAACTATCCGTCATCCACCCCATCTTCCGCTGTGCCCCGGTCGCACGACATCGAGTTGTGGGAAGATTTCGAGAGTTATTCACTGGTCGATGCCTTGGCCTTTGATGCTCAGAATAACACCCTCGTCATCGGCATGCCGTCCACGCAATTGAATGGTACCGGAGGGTATCAATTTGGAACTTCGGCTGTGTACACCCGGACAAGCAGCACGAGCGACTGGGTATTTCAAAGCTTGTTGAATCCAACGATTCCCCTCCGGCAAGGTCAATACTTCGGAAGTTCAATCGCCCTGTTGGATGACCTGAATGCTGGAACGCCCGGTGTGTATCGCATCGCGGTGGGGTCTACTGGGGCCGCCGGGAACGCCCCAGGCGGCGCAACAATCTTCAGGAAAGTTGGCCCGCTGTGGATCGGAGATTCTTTCATAGATACGCGCAGCACACTCCCAGGCGACTTGCAGAACCAAGCCACCAATGCCGTATGCGGTATGGGGTCGTGGCTTGGCATCGGGGTTGATTACTTCGGAGAGGAAGGATCGCCAAACTCGGGCGGTGCCTTTGCAACCTTCGTGGCTTCGGGCGGACCCGATCCCCTTCGCAGCCTGCAGCGCAATCTTTGTACCGATTCCAGGATGGGCTACTCCATGGCATCCAGCGGCGAATGGCTCGTGGTCGGCGCTCCATATGAAGATACGCCGCAGGGTTTGGGAGCCGGTACCGCCTACGTCTACCGCAAGGTCGGCACGGAATGGGTGGAGCAGGCACCACTGATCGTCACGGGGGCGCAGTCGGGTGATCGATCCGGCGCGTCCGTGGCTATCTCAGGCGATTTCCTCGTACTGGGCTGTCCGGACGACGACTTCGGGAACTTTCCAGGGGAATCCAATGCGGGATCAGCCGTCGTCTTTCGCCTGTCATCATCAAATACTTGGGTCTTCGATCAGCGCATCTACTCGAACGATCACGCCGCCGGAGACAACTTCGGCATCAGCGTCGCAATGAAGACCAACCAACTGATGGTTGGCTCCGTCAATGACGACAACGAACGAGGAAGCAACGCGGGATCGGCTTATGACTTTGAGTACAGCAACAACACTTGGACCCAGGTCAGAAAACTGCTCGCCGATGATGGCTCGGCCAACGACCAGTTCGGCATCAGCGTGGACTTTGGAAGTGGGGCTGGCTTGCAGTTCAACAACAAGTATGCTGTAGTTGGTGCATATGCAGCAGACCCACAAGGCTCCAACAGCGGCGCGGCTTATATTTTCAGGCTTATACCAATCTCTGGAGGCCCGCCAGTCTGGGACCAGATTGCGAAAGTGATCCAACCCAGCGGAGCCGCTGGTGATAACTTCGGGTATCGTGTGCTCTTCAGTGCTGTGACAGGAGCACTGCCCAACCAGAGCATCGAGCGAGTGATCGTGAGCAGTATGCTCGACGATACCGCAGCAGGAGTCGATGCCGGATCGGTTCACACGTTCCGCAGCGAATCCAGCGGATGGATTCTTGAAGCGAGCCTGTTTGCAAACGATGCCGCGGCGGGCGAATACTTTGGTTCCTCACTGGCGCTCAATGGCCTCGATCTGCTGATTGGTGCGCAGCGCGAGAACAACGCCGGTGGGTCGCGCGCTGGTGCAGTCTACTGGCATCGTCGCAGTTCAAACACCTGGCCATTCCAGGCGAAGTTGCTGGCAAGCGATCGTCTGGCAAACGACGAGTTTGGTACCAGCGTCGCAATCAGCGGTACTCAGTTCATCATCGGTTCACCCCTTGATGACAACACCGCCGGCGCCAATGCCGGGTCCTTCTACGTGTTCGGGAGCGATCTGCTCGCACCAGTCATCACACAACAGCCACTGTCCGCCTCGACCTGCTCGATCGGGAGTGTCGTGCTCCAACTTGTCACCCAGAGCGGTGGAGCGCAGACCTATTCGTGGCAGTTCTTCAATGGCACGGGCTGGGTGGCGATCGCGAACGATGGCACTACTCAGACATTTGGTGGGTTCGTCACAGGGCGGACGACCAATCGTCTGACCGTCTACCCACAGAACATGACGAGCCCAACCAACTTTCGCTGCGTCATCACCAACGCGTGCGGAACGACCACAAGCTCGACCGCGACGGTGACTCGCAACGAGACGACACCGCCCCAGGTTGCGCTGCAACCGATCGGCCTGCAGATGTGCAGCCCAGCGACCGTAACCTTTACCACGCAAGGCTCTGGCGACGGGCCCTTCACCTACCAGTGGCTAACCGCGTTCTGGAACGGGTATGAGTGGGGGCCCACTTTGTTAGTCACGGGCGAGAGCGGGACGAGTTTCACGCGGCAACCCTACTTCTTTCCAGGCACTGCGACGGCGGTATCGTGCAGAATTCGAAACTCTTGCGGCACTGTCTACACCGAATGGGCATACGCAGTGCCAGACCTGGTCTGGACGCCCGTTGTGTCGAGTATCGGAAGGCGATTCATCGATGTCTCGTGCTGGGTGGACACCCTTGAAGTCAGACCTGCGACGCCCGAGACCATGCCCTACGGCGGACTGAGCTATCAGTGGCGTCGCCAGGGCGTTGCGATCCCCGGAGCCACGAACAGAAGTTATGAATTCCCTGTCCCAGAGCCGCTGGACATCGTCTTCGACTGTGTGGTCACCAGTTCCTGCCGCACGCTTGTCGCCGCTAGCTTTATAGTTGCGGAGAGCTGCATTCCGCCGCTCACGTGTGACAGCATCGACTTCAACAACGACAGTACATTCTTCGATCCCCAGGACATCGAAGCCTACCTCAGTGTCTTCGCCGAAGGATCTTGTGTGCCGGTGACGGCGGTCTGCGGCGACATCGACTTCAACAATGACGATAGTGCGTTTGATCCCTGTGATATCGTTAGTTTTATAACGTTGTTCGGCGAAGGACCGTGTACGCCCTGCGGCTTGTAGTAACGAGCCGATGCTCGATTCGTGCTCTCGATACAGCCGAGCCATCGCCCCGCGGTGGCTCGGCTGTAGTCTTTGCGGTCCAATATCTTATTATGTCTTAATTGTAGAGGCCTTCATTCACCACCCGCCTGGCCGTACCCTTGTCTAAGGGATCGGAGGTACGCGTGGCAAAGCCGGCTGAAGTCAGCAGTCAAATCACCGCTTTGCTCCAGCAGGAGACGCCCGACTATCAGGCGGTCATGGAACTCGTGTATCCCGAAATGCGGGCCATTGCATACAACAAGATGGCGCGCGAACGCAACGACCACACGCTTTCGGCGACCGCGCTCGTCCACGAGACATACATGCGTGTCGCGGGCGGAGCGCCCGTGAAGTGGGCGGGCAGCGGACATTTTTTTCATGTCGCCGCGCTTGCAATGCGTCGGATTCTCATCGACCACGCCCGAGCCAAGCAAACCGCGATGCGGGCCAGCAGGACAGCGATGGAAAGGGTCGCGCTCTTTTCCGCGATCAATGGCATCGACTCCGCAATCGATCTGCTGGCCGAAGGCAACGATGGTCCAATATTGAGCCTCGAAGCGGCGATGTGTCGCCTGGAGCAACAGGATCAGGAACTTGCCAGCCTGGTTCGCCTTCGGTTCTACGCCGGGCTGACTATCGAGCAGACCGCGGCGGCTCTAGGCACATCGATCGCGTCGGTGAAGCGAAGGTGGGCTTTTGGCAGGGCAATCCTGATTCGAGCGATGCGAGAGAGCGTCGTTGCGACCAACCACTCGCGGGAGCAGTAGCGTGGCAGTCGACGACCTCCATAGGCTTGAGTTGGCGTTCCATGAGTTGATGGAACTGGCTCCTGAGTTGCGCACTCAGCGTGCGCACAAACTTGCCCAGGGCAACGAGGACTTCGAGCGTGACGTGCTGGAACTGGTACAGGATGCGAAAGCATCGGACGACTTGCAGGATCGAGACGGGCTGGATGCTGAGGATTCCACGGCGCAAACTGCTGCAAACCATGCGATGCCTGGCGATTGGCTGGATGCGCTGAAAGCATCGACCGGAGATGCACACCTCGACGAAGAGGATGAGTGCGTGCCCGGTGCCTTGCTCGACAAGTACACCCTGACGGAACAGATCGGTATTGGGGGGTTTGGAGCGGTCTTTTCCGCGATCCAGACGATACCCATCAAGCGAACTGTCGCTGTCAAAGTGGCGCGCTTGCGGGGTCACGACACGACGGTGATGGTTGCCCGTTTCGAGCGGGAACGCGAAGCGCTCTCAACGCTGGAGCATCCCAATATCGCACGCATTCTGGATGCGGGAACCACGCCAAATGGACGGCCCTACTTCGTGATGGAGTTGATTCGCGGCGAGTCCATTTCGCAGTTCTGCGAAAAAATGAGGTTGACCGTGCGAGAGCGCCTGGAGCTGATTGTCCAGGCGAGCGACGCTGTCGCGTACGCACACTCGATGGGCGTGCTGCATCGGGATCTCAAACCCACCAACGTCCTGGTCGCGATGGAGCATGGCCGGGCAGTTGTCAAGGTCATCGACTTTGGAATCGCAGGGAGTTTGCGCGAAGGAGCGCCCCGCCCCGCTGGCGGTGAATTTATCTCATGTGAAGCCGCAATCACTCCGACCCAGGCGATCGGAACACCCGCGTACATGAGCCCGGAGCAGACGATCGCGGGCACGCCACTGACAGCACGCTCAGACGTGTACAGCCTTGGAGGGCTGCTACAGGAACTGGTGGTTGGCGCACCACTGTTCAGTTCGATCTCCAGTGGCAGCGATGAAGTCGACTCGCTGCTTCGAGCCGTTCGTGAGACGCAAGCAACTATGCCATCTGAGTGGCTGGCTGGCGAGCGAGCCAATGCCCGCAAACTTGAGAAGTTGGCCTGGCATCGACGGTGCAATATTGTCCAACTTCGGAACACCGTCCGAGGCGATCTCGAATCGATTATCTTGAAGGCAACTCGTAAGGCCGCGTCGCAGCGGTATGAGTCGGCCCGAGCGTTCTGCGATGACCTGGGCCGCTACTTGCGTGGTGAGCAGGTTGTTGCAGCGGACGCCGGATCGATGGACTGGGTCCTCAAGTTCGTGCGCCGCAATCGGCTTGCTGTGGCGCTTGGCAGTGTGGCAATCATGGCGGTGCTGGGCGGCGCCATCACTTCCGGAGTTCTTGGCCTCGCAGCCATGCAACGCTCCAAAGCTCTCGCCGCGCAGACAGTCCGTGCGAACCACGAAGCCCAGCGAGCGGTGGAGCGAGAGACCGAGGCGATTCTGGCCCGCAACGAGGCAATCGCTGTGGCCTACGCGGCGGAGATTCAGAGCGCCGCATCGGCGATGCAGAGCGGCGACACAGCCCGGATGCGATCGATTCTGGCGCGCTGTCCGGAAACATTGCGTGGGTGGGAATGGAAGTACCTGAACCGAAGATCCGACGATTGCCTGCGTGTGGTTCACGACGCGGGAGCGGAACTGACGAGCATGAGCCTTGCCAGCGTGGCTGGGCTGTTGGTCGCAGGGACGGATCAGGGCGGAGTTCATTCGATATCCAGCCAGCCCGGCGCAATAGCAGTCGAGCACCCAACCCACAGCGATTCCGCGATGAATGTCAGCATCAGCCCGGATGCCACGCGCGTGGCTTCGGCGGGCCTTGATGGATTTGTCATGCTTTCAGACGCTCGAACGGGAGTGCCGGTCTGGTCGTCACAGGTCTCGCAGAGCGGATTGGATCGTGTGGTGTTTGTCGAGAATGGAGCCACGCTGGTGGCTGCGGGATGGGATGGCATCGCGCGGATCATCGATGCCGCGAGTGGTGAAGTCCAGGGATTGCTGATCGGGCATACCGATGGCATCAAGGACTTGCACGCGAGTCAGGATGGAAGGACCGTACTCACGGCGAGCGCAGACAAGACTGTTCGAATGTGGGACATCAGTAGCCAGCGATGTCGACAAGTGCTCCTGGGGATGAAGTCGGGGGTGCAGGAGGTCAGATTCTCACCCGATGGGCTGTTGGTCGCTGCGGGCGGGAACGAAGGAGGTGTTTGTGTTTGGGACAGTGCAACGGGCGAACTGATTCGACACTTCAAGCACCATAGCGACGTGGTATTTCAATTGTCCTTTGACTCCCATGCGAAACGACTCGCGAGCGCGTCGCTCGATGGACGCGTTGTGATCGCCGATCTTGAGGGCAATGCGCCGGCAATTGTGATGGACGCACATCGCCTGTCTGCAAACGCTGTGCTATGGAGCGATGACGACGCTCGTATTATCACGGCGGGTTCGGATGCAGCGATTCGAATATGGAACGCCAAAAGTGGCTCGCTCGAAACAACCCTGCTCGGGCATGCAAGGAAAATCGTCGGGCTTGAGCGCGATCTCTCGGGACACATGTTCTACTCGTGCGCCGCCGATGGCACAATCCGACAATGGAGCCTCAAGCATCCTCGATTTCCAGAGCGGTTTGCAGGCCACTCTGAACAGTTGCGGGGTGCGGAATTATCCCCCGACGGCACCCGATTGCTCACTGCTTCGCTGGACGATACTGCCCGGGTTTGGGACCTCGCGAGCGGTGAGCCGATTCTCGAACTCCGCGGACACTCCTGGAACTTACATGCCGCAATCTACTCTCCCGACGGATCGATGATCGCGACCGCATCGGCGGATGGAAACGCCGTGATCTGGGACGCGCACACCGGCGCGCAACGCTTTGTGCTGACGGGGCACGACAACCAGATTCGATGCGAAAGCTGGAGCCCAGATGGCAGGTTGCTTGCAACCGGCGCGAGGGATAATTGCTTGAAAGTGTGGGACACGCGTACTGGCATGTGCATGGCCACGCTGCGCGGGCATACTGAGCCGGTCGAGAAAGCGGTTTGGTCACACGACGGCGCAAGACTTTTCTCCGCATCGTGGGATGGAACCATCAGAGTGTGGAGCGTTGCGAATGCGGAATTGCTGACCTGCATGCGGGGGCATGCCAAGCGCATCTGGGATCTTTCGCTCAGCATGGATGAGAAACTCCTGGTGAGCGCATCCGACGACGGGACCGCAAGGGTCTGGAATACATCGACCCATGGCGAGATCGTCACCTTCGCGGACCATCAGGCGACCGTCCGGGCCGCGTGCTTCTTTCCCGATAATCTTCGGATAGCAACCGCTTCGGACGACGGTACCGCCCGGGTCTGGAACGCCCGCACAGGCACGTCTCTCGCGGTGCTCCGAGGGCATGTGCTGGATGTCGTGTCGATAGCGGTCAGTCCTGATGGTCGCAGGATCGTGACCGGTTCGCGCGACGGGACAGTACGATTATGGGATGCCGATTCGGGCCGGGAACTCCTGGTGCTGGCAAGCGGTGTCTACGTGGTATTCACCGTGAACTTTGATCGCACCGGCAACACGATCGTCGCGGCGTGCCACGACCGGACCGCGCGGGTATGGAGCGTTGCAGGAAAAACTCAATGACCCGCTTCACTTCCCAGGTCACGAAAGCAATGGACAACGAGCACAGCGTGCTGAGGATGTCTCGCGGTCTGCTTCAATACGCCACAGGCCATCAATTCGTCGATGCTTGACTGGTCACCATGTCCACGACCCGGCAACCTCGCTCCGAGAATCCCTTACAAAAGGTGAAACTATTCCGTCTATTGGCAACCGATACCCTTATCAGCTCGTTATCAATTTGCAGACCGTCCCACTGGCGGAGACGGGGGCCGGGATTTGAATGCGTTTATCGCCACCATGCGCAATGCAGCGCTGGAACGGCTCTGAAAGGACTCGAAGTGAAGCCTACTGGCAAGCCTCGCACAAACATGGGCACAAACATGGGTACAAACATAAACTCAGACATGGATATCAAAATCGCATCTGAGGTTGGTGATGCTCCAACCCACGGTTGGCTCCGCGTGATCTCCGCGGCACACGCCATGCTGGAGCAGTGCGAGGGGTTCGTGAAAGACGTGCCTGCCAGCGTCTACGGGGCCGAGTCCCAGGTTCTTCCGGGCGGCACTGTGGGCAAACACCTCCGACACATGCTCGATCACTACGCGGCCATCCTGGAGCCAGCCGTCTTGTCCGGTTCGATAGACGTGGACTATGACCACCGTGATCGCGATACGCCCATGGAGAGTGACCGCGAAGCAGCGATGCACCGATTAGGCTCGTTGCGCGATCAGGTCGCGCGACTGCCGCACGTCAGCGAGGCCACGACCGTGCGCGTGCGCATCATGATCACCAGCGATGGCGGCGAGGCCACGCTGGGCTCGACTCTGGCGCGGGAACTGGCGTTCGCAACCCACCACGCCGTCCACCACCAGGCCATGATGAAGGCGATCGCGGGAGAGTTTGGGGTCGAGGCGGCCCCGGACTTTGGCAAGGCTCCCAGCACCATCAACCATCTGCTCGTACGCAAGTAGGCCGATTGCTTCCTGGAAGTGTGTATGAGTTTGGGTACCCCCTCGCTCCGCGAGGGGCAATTGACCCGAGGCTATCGATTGCTGTTGATGTTTGTCTTGGGCGGCTGGTTTATCTCCCCTCGCGGAGCGAGGGGGCACCCCTAATATAAACATCTATGGCACGTTTCTCCCGCATCTCCCGTCGAATTACCTGGCCCCGCAAGGGCTGAGGCTTTGCGTGCTTCCATCTGGAAGCCGTAACGGGATGACGGTGGGAAAACCCTCCGCATCAGAAGAGCCTTGGATGATGCCTTCCGGGGCTGGTTGGCGTTGCTCTCGGAGCGATTCTCGCGCGCGAGCATCATTTCTCAGGTTTTCCTACTATCGTCGCCTGTTCCGATTCCCGCCAGACAGGTCGCTCGATGCGGCTCTGGCTTGATGAAACGAGTTGATCCCATGACCCACGCGCACGAACACCCGGTCCGGTCTGATGCTGTCCCTGTTGATGCTGGTGCCGGAGCAGCCCCGAGCAGTCCAAAGGCAGAGGAGAAGAATCGCTATCGCAAAACCCTGAATCTGCCCCAGACCAGGTTCGACATGAAGGCGAACCTGGTCCAGAACGAGCCGGCGAGCCTTAAGCGCTGGCAGGCGATGGGCCTGTATGGCAAGGTCCGTGAGGCTCGCAAAGCCTCGGCCAAGGGCCTTTTCAACTTCCACGATGGGCCGCCCTACGCCAACGGCAGTATCCACCTGGGCCACTTGATGAACAAGTGCCTCAAAGACTTCGTCGTGCGCAGCAAGACCATGCAGGGATTTGACGTGCCTTATATCCCGGGCTGGGACTGCCATGGCCTGCCCATCGAGCACAAGGTCATGACCGAGTTGTCGGAAGCGGGCAAACTCGAGAAACTCGCGACGCTCGAGCCCGGGCAGCGGTCGGTCGCGGTGCGGCGCGAGTGCCAGAAGCACGCGGAGAAGTACATCAAGTTGCAGCGTGGGCAGATGGAGCGATTGCTGACGCTCGCGGACTACGACAACCCCTACCTGACCATGGCACCGCAGTATGAGGCGTCCACGCTGGAGGTCCTCGCGGACTTGATGGCACAAGGCTTGGTGTATCGGGCCGTGAAGCCGGTGCATTGGTCGATCGCGAACGAGACCGCGCTGGCGGAGGCTGAACTCGAGTACTACGACCGCGAGGACGTGAGCGTGTATGTTGATTTTGAGGCACTCGATGCCGACAAGGTCTACGACGCGTTTGGACTGCCCAAGGAAGATATCACCACGGAAGAGACGCAGGACACAGAGGAAGATAAGCCTGAGGAAATAACTGGTGAGAAGGGGTACGGGCCAAAGTCTCGCGCACTCGCGCCAGGCGTGCGCCCGCATCAGCGCCCTTGTTTCATGATCTGGACCACCACGCCCTGGACACTGCCCGCGAATGTCGCGGTGGCGGTGCATCCGGAGGTTGAATATGCACTGGTGTGGATCGATGGCAACGTCACGGTGATAGCGACCAAGCTGCTCGAGAAGGTGACGCAGCAGGCCCGCAGCGAAGAAGTCAGCGTGCTCGCCCGCACGACTGGCGACAAGCTCGTGGGCCTGCGCTACAAGCATCCGTTCGTGAGTACGACGCCAGCCTGCGCCCTGCAACGCGCATGCTCTTTGGGAAAAATCTGGAGCATCGTGCCCGCAGACTATGTCACCACCGAAGACGGCACCGGCCTCGTCCACACCGCCCCAGGGCACGGCACCGAGGACTATCAGACCGGCCTCAAGCACGTGCTGCCCGTCTACTGCCCGGTCAAGGGCGACGGCACCTACGACAACACCGTGCCCGAGTGGCTGCGCGGCCAGTCAATCTGGAAGGCCAACGACGTGGTGGTCAAGCACCTCCGCGACAGTGGCCACTTGTTCTTTGACCAGAAGTTCATGCACAGCTATCCCCATGACTGGCGCAGCAAGACGCCCGTGATCTTCCGCTGCACCGAGCAATGGTTCGTTGGTGTCGATGACCCGATGAACGGTTCCACTTCGGCTACCCCCCCTGGTACCCCAATGGGTACTCCCCCGGGTACCCCCTCGCTCCGCGAGGGGAACAGCACCAAAGCCCACTCCTTGCGCGAAATGGCCATCGAGTGCGTCTCTTCAGATCGCCCCTCACGGAGCGAGGGGGTACCCATGAGTACTCGAGTCGCATTCGTTCCAGAGTGGGGCCGCAACCGCATGCGCGGCATGCTCGATTCCCGCCCCGACTGGTGCATCTCGCGCCAGCGCGCTTGGGGCCTTCCCATCCCCGCGTTCCTCTTCAAGGACAGCGAGGGCAATGATCAAGCGTTGATGACTGCCCAGAGCGTGCTCGCGGTCGCGAGCGTCTTCAAGGCCAAAGGCTCCGACGCCTGGTTCCAGTTGACGCCCGCAGAACTGCTCGCCACCTATGACTGGAAGAGCGACAATGGCCTGGATGAAGCGGCCAAAGCCCTCTTTGCCAATGCCCAATCGTTAGTCCCCAATACCTTGCGCAACGGCAACGACATCCTGGACGTCTGGTTCGAATCCGGCAGCAGTTGGAACTCCGTCCTCCGCGCCCGCGGCCTTGGCTACCCGGCGGATCTCTACCTCGAAGGCTCGGACCAGCATCGCGGCTGGTTCCAGTTGTCGCTCCTGCCCGCGCTCGGCGCAACCGGCATGCCGCCCTTCAAGACCCTGCTCACCCACGGCTTCATGGTCGACAAGGATGGACGCAAACTCAGCAAAAGCCGCACCGACGCGGCGAGGTACGAGGTCGATTCACTCACTGTCGAGTTTGGCGTCGATGTGATGCGGTGGTGGGTCTCCTCGCTGGTCTACGACAACGATGTCAAGGTGGACCTGGGCTTTTTCACGCTGGCGGGCGAGAGCTACCGCAAGGTGCGCAACACGCTGCGCTTCATGCTCAGCAACCTCAGCGACTTCACGCCCACATGCGATGGCAAGGATGGGCACTGCGTGTCGTTGTCCAGTATCCCGCCCACCAGCATCGACGCCTGGGTGCTGGGTGAGTTCAACACGCTCGAGAAAACAGTCGTAGATGCCTTCAACGCCTACGACTTCCAGGCCGCCCACAAGGCGATCTTCGACTTCTGCAACAGCACGCTGAGCGCAACCTACCTCGCGGCCATCAAAGACCGGATGTACTGCGACAAGCCCGATGCCCCGCGCCGTCGCCAGACGCAGACAGTGCTCTTCGATCTGGCCGACGGCCTCTGTCGCCTGCTCGCACCATTCATCCCTCATACTTCGGACGAGGCGTACCGAGCCTTGTGGCGCGTTCCAAACACCGACGCGACCATGTGCGTCCACACCAAGACCTTCGCGTCCGCCCAAGGCAACAACAATACTGCCTTCGAAGTGAAGGTCGACCCGCGCTGGTCCAAATTGCTGGAGGTTATCAAGCAGGCCCAACTCGTGCTCGAACATGCCAAGGCCTCCGGCATCGACAATCCCCTCGACGCGGGCATCACGCTGCCCAATCCAGAAGGCCTCTGCAATGGCTTTGATCTCGTCGATCTTGCCGACCTGCTGGGCGTCTCTCGCGTCTCGCTTGACAGCGCCGCCAAGGAGCCAAAGGTGCAGGACCTCCGCGCCGACCTCCGCTGCGAACGCAGTTGGAAGCGCGATGGCACCGTGAAGCAGCGCAGCGACGGCGGCATGCTGAGCGATCGCGATGCGCTGGCAGTGGGAGTCTAACTTCGTTGGTTTGCCATGCACGTCCGAGCAACAGAGCCCCGAAATGACGCAGCGAACTTTGCTGCTCGCTATCGATCACCAGACGAACTTCCCTCATAATTTCGCTATGATCCGATATGCTCCCGGCCCGTGCCGCCGCCATTTCCGTTGTCCAAACGCTGCGCAATCAAGGCCACCAAGCCCTGCTCGCGGGCGGTTGCGTGCGCGATGAACTTCTAGGCCGCGTCCCCAGCGACTACGACGTGGTGACCGATGCAACGCCGCAGGCCATTGCAAGTTTTTTCCCTCGCACAGCAGAGGTCGGTGCCCACTTTGGCGTCATGCTCGTGCGGATCGATGTTGCCGACGCTGCTGGCCACTTACGCAAGCAAGTCATCGAGGTCGCGACCTTCCGCGCCGACGGGTCCTATTCGGACAAGCGCCGTCCCGATGCCGTGACGTTCAGCAGTCCTGCCAAGGACGCGCAGCGCCGCGACTTCACCGTCAACGCGCTCTTCCTTGATCCACTCGCCACTCCGGGCGATCCATCAATATCGGGGGCCCACCCCGGCGCTGAGTGTGTGAGCGTCTCCCAAGGCCTGGTGATCGATTACGTTCGTGGCCTTGCCGATCTGGAGCAGCGACTCCTGCGAGCAGTGGGGAACCCCGATGCCCGTCTGGCGGAGGACCATCTCCGTGCGCTTCGTGCCGTGCGGCTTGCCGGCAAACTCGAATTCGCCATCGTTCCAGAGACCGCGAGCGCCATCACGAGGCACGCAGGCGATCTGCAAGGCGTGAGCAAAGAACGCATCGGGGACGAGTTCCGCCAGATGATGGAGCATCCCTCCCGTGCCCGAGCGATCACGATGCTCGCGCATCTCTGTCTCCTCCGCCAGGTCCTCCAGGGCATCGACTTGCCCAGCGATTCGATGGTCGCGGGCTTCACGCCCCGATTACTCGCAGCATTGCCAGAGGCCGCGATTGCTGAGGGGGGGCTGTCGGGCACCGATTCAGCCGGTGGCATTTCGCTGTGCCTTGCCGCCTTGCTGTTGGACCTTGGTTTACAGGTGGGTTTGGCGATGAGCGACCCGCGTTGCGAAGCCATTATCAGCCAAACCAGGTCCGCACTCTGCCTGAGCAACCTTGAACGCGACCGCCTCGCATCGGTATTGCGGGTATTGCCTCGGCTTGCCGATGGATCATGGCAGGCTTTGCCGGTCGCGGCACAGAAACGACTTGCCTGCGGTTTCGGCTTCGCGGATGCGCAGGCTTTGCTTCAGGCGCAAAACCCAACCCTTGCCCACACCATTGCCAATGCGGTCATCGCTATCAGTAATGACGGTATCGGCCTCGCACCCGAACCAATCCTGACCGGCGATCACCTGGTGGCATGGGGTCTCAAGCCCGGTAAGCAGTTTAAGGACCTGCTGGACTTGGTGCTCGATGCCCAGTTGGAGGGTCGAGTTCTGGATTTGGCGCAAGCCCGGGAACTAGTGGATCGTTCGCGTGTCTCAACAAGCATGTGATTCGCCGCGTTCGTGCTCTGCAATCGCGGTGTAGTGGCACTACCCTGCCACCGATCAATTGTTGTTGTTCTGACAATCGTGCCTAGTCGTTCCAGCCCATTGGCCTTAATGGCTCATTACCTTAGCGGAAACAGTCACGCAATCGCAGGAGATACCCGGACATGCGCATCAACCCACACAAGCAGGCACTCACTTCGGCTCTGGTCCTCTTCGCTGGGGTGGCGACGATGGTCGTGAGCGCGATACCCGCATCGGCTCAGTCCGCTTCTGGTACAACCCGTGTGGATGGCGAGGGTGCGGACATGCTCATCTTCCTCAACGGCAACACCCTCAAAGGAGAGGTGGTGTCCGAGACTGAGAAGGCCGTCAAGTTCAAGTCTTCCGTCAACGGCATCGCCTTTGAAACCGAGTATCAGAAGTCAGAGTTGCTCGATATCAAGCGTGCCAAGAAAGCCGATGCCAAAAAGTCCAATGATAAAGCCAATGATAAAGCCAGTGACAAAGCCAAGATGTCCACCAAGGATGATGCGAAACTAGTCGCCCCCGCCAGTGGCCCAGCGCTCGGTACCGCCGTCGCAACCGACGCACCAGGCAACACCGGCACCAAGTACTACTACATGACGCTCAAGGGAGAGTTCGGGTCGCAGATCACCCAGACGCCCATGAAGGACGCTGTCGAGGATGCCTATGCCAACGGTGCCGACGTCCTGATCTTTGAGATGGATGTTGATTGGTCGCGTGGCGAAGCAGAATCCAAGGAAGACCGCAAGGCCTTCGAACAGAACTTCAATATCTTCCGAGCCGTGCCAGTCAATGACGTGCTGCTCAAGCACATCCCCTCAATCTATGGCGACAAGAAACCCAAGATTGTCTTCTGGGTCAAGAACGCCATGGGCGCCGCTTGCTTTGTGCCCATGGTCTCCTGCGATCGTTACTTCTCTCCCGAAGGCAAGATGGGTGGCATTGGCAACCTCAGCACCATGCACTCAGGCAGTTCCGAGCGCGTCAAGGAGAAGTGGCGCGGGGCAAGCCTCCAGACCGCGATGGGCTTTGCCAACTGGGGCTGCATGCCCGAGGAAGTCATCCGTGCTATGTCGCGCGTCGAGCAGGTTCTCAGCGTTCGATATGTCGATGGCAAGCCCCAGTACTTCGAGAGTTACCCCGAAAATCCTGGCGAAGAGTTGCTTACGGACAGTGGCAAGGAGTCCGAGCAGGACACCATCGATCAACTCGCTCGCTGGCAGGGTAACGACGTGCTGACCCTGACAGCCGACATCGCCGAGAAACTCCAACTCAGCAAGGGCACCATCTCAAGCAAGGATGAATTGCTCGACACCCTGGGCTTGTCGCGCAACGGCATCGCGGTCGACAAGCGAGTCGATAACATCATCAAGCGCTGGGCCGACGGCCTGGACATGTCCAAGAATCGCCTCCTCAAGGCCCTGCGCGACTACCAGGAAATTAATGTGCAGGGCACATGGGAGGAGCGCCGCTCCGCCCGCGGGCGTCAGCAGCGAACAATCGACGAAATCATCACCATTGTTCGCCAGTATGGCGAGGGCATCCAGCCCCGCTGGTCCAACGAGCATGGCATCCCCATGAACGAACAAGGCCAGCCCGACATCGACTCCTATCTCAATCTCAAGGACCGCATCAAGACAGATCAGCAACTCGACAAGAAGTAAGGTCCAGTCCACCTTCGACTTGCCCGGCTTTGACCTATTGGGCTTTGAACTACCCGGCTTTGCACAGACGGTTGCAACGTTTGAGTAACCCGTTCAGTCTCGCTAGCACCAAACTCATAGACCTGTCCCCATTCGACCCACTGCTGGTCAACTCACTTTCGGAGAACTCCATGCGACGGAATCTGCAATCCCCCAACATGATCCGCTGGCTGATGCTCTGCGCCATCGCCCTCGTCGGCCTGTTTACCACGCCCTCCGCCTTTGCCGCCGACAAGGTCACCCTCAAGGATGGCACTGTGCTACAAGGCACGATCACCCGCGAGATGGGTGGCATTGTCTGGATCAAGACTAGCCAGAGTGGCATCGAGACCGAGCGCATGGTGCTGCCCGAAGAACTCAAGCATGTGCAGCGCGATGCTGGTGCATCCGGCGATGTGGGCGATACTAACAAGTCCACCCCTCCCGATCATGCTGCCAAGACCGATGGTGCTGAGGATGAGGCCGCCTCGCCATCGGACACCGCAACCAACGACAAGCAGTTCGAGGGCGACGAACCCGCCTACAAGTCGGGCGTTCCTCGTGCACTGGTGCTCACGATGGGTGACGAGCAGAACGGCCACACAGTCGGCATCTACATGACCGCCGACATCATCCGTAGGGCTATTCCCACTCTCGAAAAGGAACTTGGTACCGACCGGACCGGGATCCTTGTGCTGCGAGTCCACTCGGGTGGCGGCTTTCTCCTCGAACTCCAGAAACTCAGCGACATCATCGAGAATGAACTCAAGCCCAAGTTCCGGGTCGTCGGCTGGATCGACCACGCCATCTCCGCCGCGGCCATGAGCATGCACTGCGTCGAAGAAATCTACTTCACCACCGACGGGGAGTATGGCGGCTGCACTGCCTTCGGTGGCGATGCCAACAACCCGGTCGAGGGCTTCGAACTCGAAGAAATCCTGTACATGATGGAGAAGATTTCTGAGCGGGGCAAGCACAATCCGCTCCTCATGCGGTCGATGCAGATTCAAATGTCTCTCTCGGGCAGCCTGGATGAGAATGGCAAGTTCAAGTACTTTCCTGACACGACCTCGGGCGATGTCCTTGTCAATCGCGAAACCGAAGTGCTGACGCTCAACGCCGAGTCTGCCGAGAAGATCAAGTTTTCCAGTGGCCGTGCCGACACCATCGAAGACCTCGCCAAACTCATGAAGGTGCCCGAAATCCAGTGGGTGGGCAAGCGCGTGAAGGGTTATCCATGGCCCATCAGTAAGTCCGAGGAAATCCAAATCAAGTATCGCCAGCGGACCAAGGAAGATCAGGGCGCCGAGGGTCGCCTCACTGCTTCCTACAACCGACGACTGGCCGCGGCTCAGGCCGCTCAGGATCGTGACCGTGCCTCCTTCGTCGGTCAGGCCCGTCAGTCCCTCGAACGCATCAAGGCGATCTTCCGTAACAATCCCAATCTCAAACTCCTGAGATTTGGCGGTGATCGCGGCTACCGTGAGTGGCTCGACGAGCAGGATCGCATCCTTCGCGATCTGCTCAAGTAACTGCTGCTGAGTTTGAAATGATTCCCGTCTCAATCACCCGTCGCGCACGCGACGGGTGTTTTCTTTGGCAGTCTCGCAAACAAGACAGACGCAGAAATCAAACAACTTCACGCATCGACAGGCTTCACAATTCGATCCAGCACCAGTTTCTCCAACCCATCCGCGAGTTTTCCCGACTGCCACGCGACCTGCTCGGGTGTCATGGTTCGATTGGTCGGCGTGCGGTTGGCGTCATACAGCACAGCTCGCCCGTCGACCAGCGCGTAGTCAAACTTCCCAAAGTCAAAGCCCAGTTCGCGTCGTCGCGCTCGAAGTTCCTCGGGAAGATGTTCAGGGGTTGGTTCCAGGAAGCAGCGTCCATCCACGTGAGGCAGCGCGACGATCGGTTGGCTCGACCACCGCAGCGACAGCGTCTCTTCTTCGCCCATGAAGACCCACGAGCGAAGGAAATACTTGCCATCGCGAAACTCTGGAGTGAATCGCTCGACAACCAGTGCCCGGTTCATCCACACCGTCCAGGGCACATCGCGAGAGTGCTGATACAGCCGATATGCCTTTGCAGCCAGTTCGCTCCGCATCGTCCAGTGAAGCCGGCTGTGCACCGCGTGGATGCAGCGAGTCGTAAGTCGGTCGCGCGTGCGCTGGGCTTCCTTGAGACCCCCGCAGTTGTTGTCGGTCTTGACTATCACCGGCCCTGCATACTCGTCGCCCTTCGTGACCACTTGCTGGCTGATCGCCCGTTTGGCAATGTCCCATGCTCCCAGGTTGATTGTCACCGGGAATCGTTTCGCCAGGGCCAGATGCTCCTGGGGCACTCGCGTCAAGTCCACATGAACGACGCACGCCAGTGGTGATCCGTCCCCTGATGCCTCGCACAAAAGCCGTTCTGCCTGCGCACCATCGCAGCCCTGTAATACCGATACCCGCGCCCCTCGCTCGCGCAGCACCCGCACCACGTCCAGCATCAGATACTGCGACGGATCAAAGTCATCCCGCTCATGGATCAGCACTACAACATGCAAACGCAGCACTCCCGCCCAGCCCTTCCTATCGAACTGGAACGACCATAGCACACCAAGGATTGCGTACTCCGCTATCCAAAATAGCCATGACAATTTGCTGCTTTCGATTCAACCACCATCGATTTGCGGGCCAGCCCGCCGGCACGCCGATAAACTGAACAATCGAGGTTTTTCCTCGTACCAGTCTTTGGCGGCTTCTGTGGGGTTTGTCTGATCCCAACTCGTTCGCCTTTCACAGCAATCTTCGCATAAGGGGATTCTCATATGGCCATCGGCAGCAATCCAGTCCTCAACGATAAGACATTTGCCACTGAACGCTGGGGCGGCATCATGGCCGACCTTCAGAAGGCAGAGAATAAGCAAGCCTCCCAGTCCGTGGCATCACGCACCATGACCGTCCAAGGCGTGGTCATCAAGACCAGCATCCTCCTAGTTCTCTGCGTGGTCGCGGCGGTCGTCAACTGGACCCTTGCGCTTAACAAGGAAACCAGCATGATCGCCAACGGTCTGGGCGTGGGCGGCATGATCCTGGGGTTGATTATCAGCCTCGCTTTGTTTTTCAAGCAGAACTGGGCCGCGTTCCTTTCGCCAGTCTTTGCCATTGCCGAGGGATTGTTCCTGGGGTGGATCAGCCTTATGTTCGCGAGCATGGGCGCAAAGCAGGGCCTCAACTCTGGTATCGTCATGAACGCAGTGCTCATCACCTTCGGGTGCTTCGCGGGCTGCCTCGTGGCATATTCCATGGGCTTCATTCGTCTGGGCAAGACAGCCATGACCGTGCTGTGCATGGGCTGCGCGGGGCTGGGCATGACCTACCTGGCTTCCTGGATACTCCCGATGCTGGGCTTCAACGGCATCAGCGCTATTCATCAGGGCGGACCCCTGGGCCTTGCTGTCAGCGGTATCGCCATCGTCCTCGCGGTGCTCAGCCTCGTGGCCAGTATCCAGTTTGTTGACGACGGTGTGAAGTCGGGCGCGCCCAAGTTCATGGAGTGGTACGCGGCCTACGGCCTGCTTTCGACGCTGGTCTGGCTCTACATCGAGATTCTCCGCCTGCTCAATAAACTGCGCAACAACTAAGTCCCGCGTTTGAAACAGCGGGCAAAACAGCGGCACTATCAATTGTCCATTTTCAGTATGCACGCGGGGCTATCAAACCGCGTGCTGTTTTTTTAGCAGTCCACTTGGCAATGTCCCGGCTGGCTCAGCCTGAGATTCCTGCGTGTATCTGAGTCGGCTGCTTCTGAGTCGGTTTGTGCTTTGTTGGCTTGTGCTGAGTCGGCTTGAGCAAGTCAGGTCGCCTCAATCACATCTTGAAGAGTCGGTCCATCTGATCGCTGATCTGTTTGAGACGGGCACGGTCGCCCCCTCGAACTTCGGCGGTGGCCCAGTTGCCCTTGCCTTGCTTGTTGGTCGCAGTCGAGTATCCGATGGCATCGAGCGCGCGCATCGTGGCTGGCCAGTCGGCATTGCCTTCACCAAGTTCGACATCAAACCCCTTCCAAAGGCCCTTGTCGTCACGGTTCTTGAGCGAGAAGTCTTTGATGTGTAGTTTGGCGACGCGACCGCCCAGGATGCGAGCCCACTGAGCGGGGCGGCCAGAGTTGATCACATTGCCGATATCAAAGTGGAATGCGATGCGCTGCTCGCCCGGGCCTTCGTTCAGTTCGTCGACATAGCGAGCGGCTTCGAGGGGCGAGAGCAAAAAGCCGTTCCACACGTTCTCGACGGCGATGGTGACTTTCAGTTCACGGGCCAGCGGGATCACTTTGCGAATCTGCTCCTGCGAAAGACGATAGCACTCGTCGTAGGGCATGTCGTCATTGACGATACCAGGCACGAGCAGGATGGAAGTGCTGCCAAACGCGTGCGCATCTCGAAGGCAGGTTTCCATGCCCTGGATCGCTTGCTCACGAATGGCGTCGCTGGGATGGTTGAGTGGCCTGCTCCAGTGCACACTGTTGACAACTCCATGAACGACGAGGCCGGTCTTGGTCGCGGCCTCGATCACTTCGGTCTGCTCGACCCGCGATGGAGAATCAACCTCGACGCCCTCAAAGCCGCAATCGCGAAGCACTTGAAACTTCTCGCTCAGTGTGTCGCCAACCCCAACCATGCCGATCATGGCGGCTTTGCGCAGCGTGCGCTTCGGTACCGGCGCCGCTGGCTGGGCCTGTTGTGCGAGCTGCGCGGCACGCGCAGTGGGCCTCGTCGTGAGAGCACTAAGCGCGCCAAGTGCAGGTAGTGCGAACGCAGCAGATTGCAGCATGCTGCGACGAGTCACGATGGTGTTTGATGGAGACATAGCAGTGCCTGTGCGAAAGTGGGCGGTGATTTGATCGGTGTCTTGATCCCTGGCCATTGTTTAGTCAACGTATTTTCGTGTATTGAATCAGACGCGGCAAAGACGGATTGCTTGTTCGAGCGACGCGAACGGATCTTCCTTGCTTGGGATGAACTCCTGGCCAAGGTAACCATCAAACCCAGTATCCGCGATCGCGCGGCAAATAGCGGAGTACTGCAGTTCCTGATTCTCATCGATCTCACGCCGGCCCGGTACGCCCGCCGTGTGATAGTGGGCGATGTGCATCGCGTGATCGCGGATCGTGCGGATCACATCGCCTTCCATGATCTGCATGTGATAGATGTCGTAGAGGAGTTTGAAGCGCGGGCTGGCAACCTCCTCGACCAGGCGCACACCCCAGTTCGTCCGATCGCACATGTAGTCCTTGTGATCGATACGACTGTTCAACAGTTCCATCACGAGGGTGATGTTGTGCTTCTCAGCCAGTTGCGTGATACTTCGAAGTCCTGCGGCACAGTTCCTGAGGCCTTCGTCATCGGACATGCCCGCTCTGTTTCCGCTGAACACAATCAGGCTGGGGACACCTACCTCAGCAGCCTTGGGAATAAGCCGCTCGAGTTCCTGCGTGAATCGGTCGTGGTTCTCGATGCGGTTATAACCGTTCGCGATCGATGTTGGGCCGTTTCCCACTGCACACGTGAGGCCAAAACGCCCAGGAATGTTCCACTCGTTCTCACCAAGCAACTCGACCGAATGCAGTCCCAGTTGCTGCGCTCGCTCGCAGAGGGTTTCGAGTGGAATGTCGGAGTAGCACCACCGGCAAACCGATTGCTTCAGGAGGCCAGCCCCGGACAGTTTCGTCTCTGCCCGCGTGCGGCCTGCGATCAAAGTTGCCGCGGCGGTCACTGTAAGAAATTCACGGCGATGCATGCTGGCGTTCCTTGGACTTCCGATGGATTGATGATCACGACGATTGAGCACAGACGCGATGGATTAGATCAGCGGCGTGCGTCCAGGGACCGCGACTTCGCCGGCTTCCAATGCACCAAGTTCATAACCCACAGGCGCAAGGTTCAGTTCACTCGCCATGGCCTTCTCCCATGTCACGGCTTTGCCTGTGTACGCCGACATCCGCCCCATGATCGCTGTCAGCGTGCTTTCAGCGACCCGCCTGGCTTCGTTGAGAGGTTGGTTGTTGGCGATTGCCGCGACCAGATCTCGATGCTCCTGTTCATAGGGATTGTGGTCTTCTCCAGCAAACTTCCACGGATGCTTGCCTTCGATGCGAGCCCGTCCCGGCGAGAGCACCATGCGCCCCTCGGTGCCGACGATCACCTCTTCGACGCGCGAGTCGCAACCTTCGATCTGACGGCACATGCTGGTGATCGTCACGCCGCCCGCATACTCGTACTCAATCGCGAAGTGGTCAAACACATGCCCGTACGCGGGCGATATCCGGACTTGGCGTCCCCCGCTGCCGCTCGCGCGAATAGGCGTGCTGCCAATTGCCCAGTTCATGACATCAAGGTTGTGAACGTGCTGCTCGACGATGTGATCGCCCGAGAGCCAGGTGAAGTACAGCCAGTTGCGAAGTTGCCATTCCATATCAGACCACTCGGGCCTGCGCTCATTCATCCAAAGCCCGCCCTGGTTCCAGTAGCAACTGCCGGAAACCACGCTTCCGATCGCGCCCTCTTGAATCTTTCGCATCGCTTCGAGGTACGAGGCCTGGTGGCGGCGCTGCGTGCCAGTGACGACGCGGAGGTTGCGTTGGTCGGCTGCCTGGGCCGCCGCGAGGACCATTCGCACACCCGTGGGATCGACCGCAACGGGCTTCTCAATGAAGCAGTGCTTGCCCGCAGCGACTGCAGCGGCAAAGTGGATGGGTCGAAAGTGAGGCGGGGTCGCGAGTATCACGACATCAAGTTCGAGCGAGAGCAGTTGCTTGTACGCGTCAAATCCAACGAAGCATGTGGCATCCTTCGCGTCAATCCGACCGGCAATCGAAGCGTCCTCGCCCGCCAGTGCCCGACGGGCTGAGGCCAGACGATCCGGAAATGCGTCGGCCATCGCGACCAGGCGTGCTTGCGGTGCCGCGTTGAGAAAGTCGACGACCGCGCCAGCGCCCCGACCGCCGCAGCCAATGACTCCAAGGCGATAGTCGCCGGGCTGTTTTTCAGCGCGTGTGGCAGAGGGTCGATGCGCGTGCGCTGGCGCCGCCGATGCGCCCAAAGTTCCCAAAGCGGCCAATGTGGGTACTGAGAGTGCAGCGGCTTGCAACAGGTCGCGACGGGAGACGGCGTGTGTGTGATGCATAGAGAGCCTCGCAATTATGGACGGATGCTAAATTCTGAGAACGCATCATCTTGACGATACACATCGAGCCTTGAAGCCCCGGGTCTTTGGCGACACTCGGTCGCAGGGTGCTGCCTACAGAAACTTGGTCCTGCCAGGCACGGCCACTTCGGGCGTGGGCAGCGGGCCAAAGGCCATCGATGGTGGCAGGAGGTTCTCCTGCGAGTTCATCGCTTGTTCCCACGAGATGGTTTGTCCCGTATACGCGGCCATCCTGGCCATGATCGCCATGAGGCACGAGTTTGCGCTGCGTTCCCCATCGTTGACTGGCGAGCCGGTCCGTATCGAGCGGAACAGCGCATCATGCTCCAGTTGATACATCGACGAGGCTTCTTCGGGCGTGCCCTTCCCCTTCCATGTCACGCTGCCCGCACGATCTTTGAACTCATAGGTTGGTGCCCAGCCATTGATGACCGCAGTGCCCTTGGTCCCATAGACATAATCCGTATTGTCGCTCGGACAGCCGTCGATCTGACGCGTGCTGTGAAATGCTCGCGCACCATCCGCATACTCGTAGGTCGCAGCGAAGTGATCGAAAACATGGCCGCTCTCGGGGCCAGTGCGTGCGGCTCGTCCGCCAAGACAACTCACTCGGGCGGGCAGGCGATCCCCCATGGCCCATGCAAGGCGATCAATCGAATGGATTGCCTGCTCCACTATGTGATCGCCGCCGACCCATGTGAAGTGCCACCAGTTGCGGAGCTGAAACTCCATGTCCGACCATTCCGGTTTGCGCGGGCGCTTGCTCAATGTGCTCGTGAGGTACGTCGTGTGGACCGTCGCCACCTCGCCAATGCCGCCCGCGTGCAGATGCTCGAACGCCGCCTTCATGCCCGGGTTGTGTCGCCAGCAGAAGCCCACGAGCAGGCCAAGGTTCTTCTCCTTGGCGATCTTCGCACTCGTCAGCACGCTGCGAATGCCCGGAGCATCCACTGCCAGTGGCTTCTCCGCAAAGACGTGCTTGCCCGAGGCAATGGCGGCCGCAAGTTGCGCCGGTCGAAAGGCGGGATAACTGCACAGCAGCACCACATCCACGCCCGCATCGATCACTTTCTGATACGCATCAAACCCAAGGAAGCGACGCTCGGGTGCCACGTCCACCCGCTTGCCAGCCTCTTCACCCAATTCTTCCCCGATGCCTGCGAGCGAGGACTCAAGGCGATCACCAAACACATCGCCCATCGCGACGAGCGTGGTGTTCGGATCAGCGCGTAGCGCCTGGACCGCAGCACCGGTGCCACGACCACCACACCCGATCAGGCCTATGCGAAGATTTCCAGTATGAAGAGGCTGGGACTTGGCTGGTGTGGGCGCGGGGGAAGGCAAAGGCGAGGGACGCGCAGTGGCGTGTGACTCACCCGCAAGGCCAGCAAGCACGGCAGCACCAGGCAGCACCCCCGCTGCAACTTTCACGAACGAACGACGATCATACTGACGAGAGTCTGACATCACCTGCTCCGTTTCAAACCGTCTGCTCTGTCGGTCTGCCGTGGCAACCACGCAAGCGTACTCGACTTCACTCTGCTTCACACACGATGCGAAATCCGACAAACGGTCCGTCGGCGAGCCACCACTTGCTCTTGGGAATCTGCGGATCGCTGGCGTTCCACGCACGATTGCTCGGTTCGCTATGCGTTGCGTTCACCTTGTCCGGGCCGTCACGGTACGAACCGCCCCGGGTCACGCCTATCCCAGGCGTTTGAGTCGAGACACACCACTCCTGGACGTTCCCCAGCATGTCATGTAAGCCCAACGCGTTTGCGAGTTTCTGGCCGACTGGATGTGGCGAACCATTGCTGTTGTCAGCGAACCAAGCGTGGTCTGCGAGTGGACTTGCGTCCATCACAGTCCCACCCGCGGTTGCCGCGTGCTGCCATTCTTGTTCGGTCGGCAGCCGGAACTTCTTGCCGCTATGCCTGCTCAGCCAGTTGCAGAACTGCTGTGCATTGTGAAAAGACATGGTGATCGCCGCGTAGCCATCGTGACCAAAGCCGCGATCGGGCGGCAGATACGGCTTGCTGGGACGGGTGACAGCATCCACACCACCAGGGGGTGGCATGCCAATCTCTTCATCGACTTTATAGATGTACGCATCAGCGGCTTCCCAGGTAACTTCGGTCTTGCTGATGTAGAACGGCTTGATGGTGCCATCACTCGACCCAGGAACAAGGCGAAGCCGAATCCCAAACGCAGCACCAGACACTTCCTGGGCGATCTCTTCAGGTTGTACAACAATTCTTGCTGGTGGCTCTACCGCAACAGCGGGCCGAGTGCCTGATCTATCAGCATGTCGCGCCACGCCCCGAGTCGCGCACGCTCCAATCATCCAACTTCCCGCGAGTGTTGCAGCGACGGCGATGGGTGCGAACAATTGGCCCATGCGGGTGAGAACCACCTTTCAACCCCGATCCATGATAGCGGCGGTCTCTAGCCTGCTGATCGCACTGTGTTACCTCGCAGGGTGCGTTGGACATGGTGCGGATACTCCAAAGCACTTAGCGACAGCAAGTCCCAACTACTCACGATTTGAGTATCGTCGCGTCGTGATGGGCGTCGCCGCTCGAATCGTGCTCTATGCCAATGATAAAACAAGTGCTTCCGACGCCGCTGCTGCTGGATTCGATCGACTCGCGGCTCTGGACGCGATGCTGAGTGACTACCGCCATGACAGCGAACTCAATCGGATTGCCTCCGGCCCGGTTGGTGTGCCGCAATATGCAGGCGATGATTTACTGGCGGTGCTCAAAGAAGCAAAGTTCATCCATGATGCATCAGGCGGCGCGTTTGATATCACGTTGGGTCACGCTTCGCGATTATGGCGTCAATCCCGCGACATAAGCCAGTTGCCAGACACGCTCGCGCTTGCACACGCCCGCGCTCAGATTGGCATGAGCGCGGTCTCGATCAACGAGGCCGCGCGAACCTTGACGCTCGCTCGCCCAAACCTTGGGTTAGATCTGGGCGGTATCGCCAAGGGCTACGCTGCGCAGCAGGCCGTGCGGACGATCACTGCAACCGGTCACCCGCGATGTATGGTCGCACTTGCCGGCGACATCGCGATGGGCGACGCTCCGCCAAACGAAACTGGCTGGAGCATCGCGATTGCCTCAAACGCCGACCAACCGCAGTCCGTCCCGATCACACTCTCCAACCTCTGCATCTCAACATCGGGATCATCCCATCAGTTCGTTGCAATCGATGGCGTGCGCTACAGCCACCTGCTCGACCCGCGTACCGGCTTGGGAAGTCAGCAAACTGTGGCGGTCACAGTGATCGGACAAGATGGAGCACGGACGGATGCCCTGGCGACCGCATTGTGCATCATGGATGAGCGCGAACGAGAAAGTCTGCTCGCGGCATTCCCGTCCTATCGCGTGCTTGTGCATCCAATTCTCGAACAGTAAAAATTGCACTGCCCCGACGCGGGAATATTTGTCGCCACACGCAGCCAGAACGCGAGTTCAGGCACCTATTAGGACGCAGCCCCAGGCCTCCCGGTCTATTCCCTACCCTTTCCCATGCCCCATTCCACTCCTGGCTCCACCCCCGTCCCCACCCACGGCATCACCCATCTGCCCGCGCATATTCCTGGCAGCGACATCGCCCTCGCCAAGGAAATCTCACCCCGACGACATTCAACCCAAGCGGGCGACATCGCAGGGCTGGTCAACGAGCAACTCAAGCACTTTGGTATAGAGCCTTCCAGCGAGTATGGCCAGCGCATGGGCGGGTTTGCCGAGCATCTGTATCGCGGGCATGCCGACCTCAAGCGCATGTGGGAGTTGGGGGTGGCAGAACTCGCCGCGTTGCCGCGTCAGGATCGTGTCGAGCGCTTCGCGGCTCAGAAGTTCCTGTGCTTCCAGTTGGCCAAGATGCTCGACACGCTGCAACACGGTTTTCGCAAGCACTACCAGAGCCTCGTGCCCAGCACCGCCCAGCGATTGCCCAAGGGACCATACCCGATCTTCGACAATGTCACGGCGATCTTCTCGGCCAAGCCGGTGATCACGCGTACAGCGACCTACATCTACGCCTGCGCGGAATGGGTGACCGATGCCTTCGAGGGCAAGGAACTGATGCTCGAGGTCTACTCGCGCTTGCTCAACCCCACGAATGTCAGCCTCGCCAATCACATCGTCGATATCGAGGCTGGGCCCTACGCGGGCGAATACTTTGCCTGGAACTTCAACAGCGGCATGGCGGCGGTCGATGCGACACTGAGCCACATCGTCGGCCATCGCGACATCCTGCTCACCAGCCGAAACGTGTATGGCGGGACGTACCAGCTCATGCACGACTGGTACGCGAAGAAGGGCAACATGGACGTCTCCGTCAACTTCTTTGACGGATACACCGTCGAGGCCTTTGTCAGTGCCCTCGAAAAAGCCCAGCTGGAAAACGCCGATCGCATCGCGGACGGGCGCCATGTCTACGTGTATATCGAGAGCCCGTGCAATCCGCACGGCTATGTGCTGGACGTGCCCGGCATCTGTAAAGAGGCCCACAAGCGGGGCCTGACAGTGATCTGCGACAGCACCGTTGGCACGCCCTTCCTGCATCGCCCCTTGCAGAAAGTTGATATCCTCGAGCGCCCCGACTTCATCATTCATTCCTACACCAAGGACCTCGCAGGGCACGGCAGTACCACTGCGGGCGTCGTCATTGCACGCAACGAGCGAATGTTCATGGGCAAGCACGACAGCATGCCCGGCACGTCTCCCGACGGTAAACCCCGCGTCTACAACTGGGACGAGACCATGTTCTGGAACGTGTATTACATCAAGGGCGCGTTCCTCGACAGCGACAAGGCCTACGAAGTCATCAATGGCATGCACACCCTCGAAGTGCGCATGCTGCACAAGGTCATCAACACGCTCGCCTTCGCCGAGTTCCTGCAATGCCATCCCGATATCAACGTCAAGAGCAACGCGGCCGAGGGCAACGAGAACAGCGCGATGCGCCAGAAAGTGATGTTCCAGGGCTTCCCTGCGCCCCTCTTCACCTTTGACTTTGAGGGCAAGCAGTCATCGTCCTCAGCGGCACAGGCCTCCTCGCCCGTGGCTGCGCGAGCCACCCGTCCCAATATCGACCGCATCACCTTCACGCGATTCTTCGATTGCCTGGACCCGATCTTTGGCCACCAGGTAAGCCTGGGCCAGCCCAACACCGTCGTGCTCTGCCCTGCCATCACCAGCCACAGCGAGATGAGCGAGCAGGCCCTCAAGGACGCGGGTATTTCACCAACCACTGTGCGCGTTGCCGTCGGCGCCGAAGACCCGCGCACGCTGATGGCCCACCTCATCAAAGCCGCGGAAAGCACGATCGATCACGCCGTGCCCGGCTTCAGCAAGAACTTCCCCACCCCCGAACAGTGCGACGCGATCTACGTGAAACACTACAAGGCGGTGCATGAGAAGTACCTGGCAAGCACGCCCAAAATGGCGGAGTTGCTGACATAGGTTGCTGTCTGCCAAGGCAAAAATCCCCAAAAATCTGGACGCTTATGCCAGCGAAACATTTTCGCCCAACAACCCCAATTCTTCCTGCTGTCCCTATACATTGACGGTTCGAACAACGTGACATTTTTTGCCACCGTCGCCACCGCCAACAGGCCGCGTAGAGCATCACTCCACCGTCACGCTCTTTGCCAGGTTCCTGGGCTTATCCACATCATGCCCGCGCAGTACCGCCGCGTGATAGGCCATTTGCTGCAGCGGAATCACCGCGAGCAGCGGGCTGAGACACTCGGGTACTTCGGGGATGTACATCACGTCCTCTGCGTATCGCTTGATGTTGGTATCGCCCTCGGTCGCGACCGCAATCACATGCCCGCCGCGGGCCCGGACTTCCTGAATGTTGCTCATCACCTTCTCGTACTGTTTGCCCTTGTTGGCGATGAAGACCGCAGGCATGCCCTCGCTGATCAGCGCGATGGGGCCGTGCTTCATCTCCGCCGCCGGCATGCCCTCGGCGTGAATATACGATATTTCCTTGAGTTTGAGCGCACCTTCCATCGCCGTGGGATAGTTGTACCCACGCCCCAGGAACAGCCAGTTCTCGCGCTCGACATAGCGCTCCGTGACCTTCTTGATCTGCTGGTCAAAGGAGAGAATCTTCTCGATCTTGTCGGGAATCTGGCTCAGTTCGTGCAGCAGCGTGCCCGTGTCGTTGGCACCCATGAAGCGACGACGCCCAAACCATATCGCGATCATCGTCAGGACCGCGACCTGGCCCACAAACGCCTTGGTGCTCGCAACGCCAATCTCCGGTCCCACGCGCAGGTACACGCCCGCGTCCGTCTCGCGGGCCATGGTGCTGCCCACGACATTGATCACGCCCAGCGCAATTGCGCCGCGGTCCTTGGCCTCGTGCAGGGCCGCCAGCGTGTCCGCGGTTTCGCCGCTCTGGCTCACAGCGATGGTGACGGTGTTCTCTTCGATGATAGGGTTTCGATAGCGAAACTCGCTGGCAAACTCGCTGGTCGCGGGAATCTTCGCGAGGTCCTCGAAGAGGTATCGCCCGATCATCGCGGCGTGCAATGCTGTGCCTTGCCCCAGCAGCGCGATGCGCTTGGCCTTCACCAGTTCCTTGGCATGATCTGCAAGGCCGCCCAGGATGACCTTGCCCTCCTCCGAGTTGAAGCGTCCGCGGAACGTGTTGCGAAGCGCCTTTGGCTGCTCGAAAATTTCCTTCTGCATGAAGTGCTGGAAGCCGCCCAACTCAATCTCTTCGAGTTCCAACTCCAACTGCTGCACCTTGGGCGTGGTGGGCACGTTGTGGATCGTGCTCGTGCGTATGCCGTCGGGCGTGAGTTTCACCACGTTGTAGTCGTCCAGCAACATCACCTGGCTGGTGTGGCTGATGATCGCCGCGCCGTCGCTGGCGACCACATACTCCCCATTGCCGATGCCGATCATGAGCGGGCTGCCCTTGCGAGCCACGACCAGCGTATTGGGCTCCTTCTCGCAGATCACTGCGATGGCATACGCGCCGGTGACTTCACGCAGCGCGGCCTGCACCGTAGATTCGAGATCGCCCTCGTACAACTCGCCGATCAGCATCGCCAGCACTTCGGTGTCGGTCTGGCTCTGAAACTTGTGCCCCTTTTCTTCCAGCAGGGTCTTCAGGGTCGCATAGTTTTCGATGATGCCGTTGTGGACTACCGCAATCCCAACCTTGTCGTCAGAGTGCGGATGGGCGTTGAACTCAGTGACTCCCCCGTGCGTTGCCCAGCGCGTATGCACAAGCCCGATGTTGCCCGGGAGCCCGCCCATGCTTTCGAGTTTGTCCTCAAGGTTGGCAACGCGCCCCACAGCCCGGACGATTCTGATCTTGCCATCGTGGATCGTGGCAAGACCCGCCGAGTCATACCCGCGGTACTCAAGGCGCTTGATGCCTTCGATTAGGAGGGACTGGCAATTCTTTGTACCGACATAGGCGACGATTCCGCACATAGGTTATTCCAGAATGAATTAGCCACGCAAGACACTGTTGAGCACGGTGGCAGCATCGTGGCAGGTACTGACAACTGAACTGTCCAATACTCATCGGTTCGAGGATGGGTTCGGTGTTGGAGACGTTGGAGAGGGAAGAATATCGGACAAGTTGGTAGCGCGCTTGGTGATCTTGGGAGGGAACTGGTGGGCGACAAAGACGAAGCAACAAATAGAATTGCAGCGAAAACCAGCCAGAAACTCGCCGGTCTTGAGGGCGCGCGTCCGAAAAACGCCGTCTGCCTAAAGTGCGGGTACTTATTCGGCGGGATAGCGATTGAGGGTGGGGTGGTGACTTGTTCTGAGTGCGGGGAAAAAAACCGATTCGAGTTGCCGGAAGTGCGAAGGAAGCAGTGGCCAGCGCGCATTCGCAGAATGATGGCAGCATTGGGATGGTCTGCACTTGCACTTTACGTGATCGCGGCTGCGCGTTCGGGCGGTGTGCGCTGGACGCTCGTCGTTCTCTTGGTTGCGCTGTCCGTCATATGGATGACGAAGCGGTTCGTGCGCTGGTGGATAAATCGGTAAATGGATCGGTGAATCCAGTACCAGCCACATGACCAGCGCGCAGAGCATGGATCCTTACACACCCATTTCCTCAGCAATCGCCTCCAGCGTTTCTTCGCCCGCCCCCACCCCCTCCGCGCCCTTCTTCTTCCCCTCCAGTTGCTCAACCGTCGGTGCTGTGGCCAGAGGCTTGCCATTGTCATCCGTCAATGGTCGCCCCGTCAAGGTCTTGATGATTGGGATGGGGTGTGCCTTGTCATGGTTCTTGAGCGCAACTTCAAGGGCCTTGCGCTGCGTCTCATCAACGTCGCTCCACTTGCCGCGCCCGCGACACTTGGGAAACTTGCTGCAACCAAGCCAAGGACCCCGCAAACCATTGCGAAGGTTCATTGGGCTGTCGCAAGTGGGGCAGGGAAGATCCGTCAGCAGCGGCGGCTGACTGGGGGCCGTCACCTTCCCCTTGCGGTCGATGTTGAGGATGCCATCGCAGGGCTTCTCTTTGTTCCCATAGTTCACGCAGCCCAGGAACGCACCAAAGCGCCCCAGCCGCTTGGTCATGCCAGCGCCACACTTGGGGCACGCGACATCGCAGGTTTCGATGCCGACTGGTTTGCCCTCACGATCAACCTGCGCCGCGTACTTGCAATCAGGATACAAACTGCACGACAGGAAGCGCCCGTTCTTGCCAAAGCGGTAGACCAGGCCGACCTTGTCTCCGCGGCCTTCCTTGGCGCAGGTGGGGCAGGTTAGTTCGGGCGGCGCAGGGATAATCTCCGCCTTCGCGTGCTTGAGATTGGTCTCGGCCAGCGCGAGATCTTTCGTGAAGGTCTTGTAGAAGTTGTGCAGCATCGCAACCCAGTCGAGGTGGTCCTCCTCGATCTTGTCGAGTTGGCTCTCCATCTCGCGGGTATACCCGACATCGATGATGTCAGGAAAGGCCTCAACCAGTTTGTCGGTCACAACCTCGCCCAGGTCAGTCGAGTAGAACGCGCTGCCCTGCTTCTCGACGTAGTTGCGATCCTGGATGACGCTGATGATGCTCGCGTAGGTGCTAGGGCGGCCAATGCCCTCGGACTCAAGCGTTTTGATGAGGCTTGCTTCGCTGTATCGTGAGGGCGGACTGCTGAACTTCTGCTCGACTTCAAAGCCAACCGGCGCGACAGGCTGGGCTTCGCGCAGCGCGGGCAGGTTCTGCTGGTCCCCGCCCGTAGGCACGCCCGCAACCTTATAGAACCCATCAAACACCAGCACGCGACCACTGGTTCGAAACACACAACGAGGCCCGGCATCCCGCCCGCCACCACTCACCCCGCGATCATCGCTACCCCCCGACCTGCTGATAAGCACTGTCGTGCTGTCCCACTCCGCCGGCACCATCTGGCAGGCAACAAAGCGTTCCCAGATCAGCGAGTACAGGCGGAACTGATCGTCATTCAACGCGCGACGCACCTTGCTGGGCGGATAATCGATGCTGGCGGGGCGCACCGCCTCGTGGGCTTCCTGCGCATCCTTGTTGCTGCTACTAAAGAAGTTGGGCTTCTCGGGCAGATACTTGTCGCCAAACTGATTGCCGATGTACCCGCGCACCATCTCCAGTGCTTCCCGAGAGATGTGGGTGCTGTCGGTACGCATGTACGTGATCAAACCCACCGGCCCCTCGCCTGGAATGTCCACACCTTCATACAACTGCTGGGCGGTTCGCATGGTGCGCTGGGCCGCAAACCCAAGCCGCGAGGCCGCGGCGGCCTGCATGCTGCTGGTGATAAAAGGTGGAGAGGGACGCTGCGTGGTTCGCTTGGTTTCCAGCGACTGGATCGTGTACTTGGCGTTGCTGTCCAGCCTGCCCCGGATCGTGCGGACATGCTTGTCCGGCCCGCGTCCCTTGGGGTTGGCCGTCAGTGTGGTCTTGACATCGCGCAAGCCGCACATCTCGGCAATCTTGACGACCGAAGGAGTGATGTCATGGGCAGATGGCGTGCCAAACGCGCTGCTCGCGCGGGCCATGCGCTGCGTGATGATCTCGTTGGTGAATTCCTTGATCGGGCCGATGATGGCATCCACGCTGATGCGCGGATCAAACTTCTGCCCGTTGACTTCGATCAGTTCAGCGCTGAACGCACCCTGCTCGGAAAACCAGGCATTCTGCGACTTGATCGTCGGGCCATTGCCCTTGTCGTCGCGACGAGCGATGAACACGCCCCAGGCCTCAACCAGACCCGAAGCCTTGGCCATTTCAGGCGTAAAGACACCCTCAATGGTCCAGTACTCGTCGGGCACAAACGCGCGAATCTCACGCTCACGCTCCACAACCAATCGCGTCGCCACGCTCTGCACACGCCCCGCAGACAGACCACGGGCCACCTTCTTCCACAGCAATGGCGATGCCTGATACCCCACGATGCGGTCTAGGATCCGCCGCGCCTGCTGGGCGTTGACGCGATCTTCATCGATAGGGTGGGGATTCTTGAACGCGCGGTCGATCTCCGCCTTCGTGATTGCCGCAAACACCACGCGCTTCGCGTCCTTGGGCAGGATCGCCAGCTCGGCGGCAAGGTGCCACGCGATCGCCTCGCCCTCGCGGTCCAAGTCGGTCGCGAACCACACAGTGCCGCCAGTGCTGGTCGCGTCCTTGGCCGCGCGCTTCAGGTCATTGACCACGCGCTCCTTGTCCTCGCTGACAACATAGGTTGGCTTGAAGTCACGCTCAAGGTCAACACCAGGCACGGGGCTCTTGACACCCTTTGGGTTCTTGCTTGGTAAGTCGCGCACATGTCCCACGCTCGCCATCACGTGGTAGTTCCCGCCCAGATACTTGTTGATGGTCTTGGCCTTGCTCGGGCTCTCAACGATCACTAGGTCCTTGCCCTTGGCGCTGCCCCCGGCATACGCAGCGAACGTTCGCCCCTTGCCCGACCGAGCCCGCCCCTTGGGTCCGCCCACGCTCTTTGCCTCAACGACGCTGACCTCCTGTGGGTTTGCAGTGGTTGCGTCGAAGGGCGCATCGCCATCCTTGGCCTTGGCAGCCTTCTTGGGAGCGGTCTTGGAAGCAGTGGAACTTGCGGGCCGTTTGGCCATAAAAAAGTTGGTCCTGTTCGAGCGTGAGATGGTCTACAAGAGGAATTGGTGTCACACCATTCGGCCTTCCACACCGTTTGAGTTGGGAGGAAAGACAGCGGAATCAACACAGTCAAGGGTTCGCAGTGATATGTACGTGTTCTGATTGGTATTTTGTTGCCAAGTTTGTATCTATTTTAGGTTCTTGATAGGATTATGAACATATTTTTCTTCGCTATCTCGGATGAGGGTTGCATGGCACCGTCCATCCTGTGTTGGTCGTGGGAAAAATTCCCGCCATCACAACTTCCACGCCCGGCTCCACAACCTGCACCTCTCCCGCTCCCCGATATGCAGATCTCCTCATCGGCCCATCCGGACCCAGCCCGATGGCGACCGAACTGATCAATCCGCTCAAAGAGCCGTGAGTCGATCAAATATCCGCTGAGCCCACTCGCCAACCGGCGGTGCAGCCACCTCATTAGTCGCAGATTGAAAAGTCCCATCCTGAAAAATTGCATGTTGAGCAGTCCCATCGTTCGACGCGACGCTCGCATCCAGCACCATCGTGCCAGAACGAGTGCGCAGTCGCTTGAGCCAGGTGCGTTGGTTCTTCGCAAACCGCCGCGTGTCGATCTTGATGCGTTCCACGGCTTCTTCCAGCGTGCAACGCCGCTCCAAAAAGTCCACCAGTTGCTTGGTGCCCAGTGCTTCGCGGGCTGTTGCACCAAGGGCACCGCTCTCGAGCAGCCCGCGCGTCTCCTCCAGCATGCCCCGCTCCATCATCTGCTTCACGCGCGCGTTGATGCGCCGGTTGATGAGTTCGACGGGCCAATCGAGCATGGTCAGCACGAAGGTGAACCCCTCCGCGTTTGCCTCCTCATCAATATCCCACTGTGTCTGATGCTCAGAAATCGGCTTGCCAGTAAGTTGGTAGACCTCCAGCGCTCGAATCGTGCGACGCTCGTCGTTGGGATGGATGCGTTCCGCCGCCGCAGGATCAACCCGTGCCAGTTCCTCTCGCAGCGCCGAAAGGCCCCGCCCGCGCAATTGCTCACGCAAAGCCTCATCCGCAGCCGGGCCTTGAAACATCCCATCCATGAGTAACTTGATATAAAGGTGCGTTCCGCCGACCACGATCGCAAGTTGGCCACGAGCCACGCAATCCGCGATCGCGCCTTGAGCAAGCGCCAGCCATTGGTTCGCTGTGAAAGTCTCACGAGGATCGACAATGTCAAGCAGCAGGTGCGGACATTGAGCCCGCTCGCTCGTGGTTGGCTTTCCGCTGGCGATATCAAGCCCCTGATACACCTGAAACGCATCGGCCGCGAGGATCGCCGCTCCGCCGGGCCAACATTCGCGCCCCTGCGATGTCTCGCAAACAAGTCTCGTCAGCGCAAGCGCAAGATCGCTCTTGCCGCCGGCGGTCGGGCCGCAGATGACGGGAACGGGAGTGCTCACGATGACTTCTTGGGCTGTTCAGCGGGCGTATTCGTGGGTCCAACAGCCTGTCTCACAAACGCCTCGCGGGTGTAGTTCATCGTGAACCCTTTCTCCTTCGAATCGGGCGCGAACTGTACCTCCACAGCCATCGTGTTCGGACTCGTCAGGCGATACACCACGCTCGTCACTTGGACCGCGTCTCCAACACCAACAAATGCTGCACGGTTGTCGGCCGCACTCCGCAACTCAAAGAGCGAAAGTTCGCGCTGATTCTCCGGAACTTCCAGGTTGGCGTGCATATGACGCAGCCGCAGCATGACCTTCGTTTGTCCGATTTCAGGGCTGACGCTTGATCCACTTGATCCACTTGATCCACTTGATCCACTTGATCCACTTGATCCACTTGATCCACTTGATCCCGGCGTGGCGGGCATATCAGGTTTGGCGGGTTCAACAGTCACCAGCGAGACCTCAACCAGGGCCGGTTTTCCATCGCGTCGTATCTGTCGATACAGGGCGACCATGTGGTTGCCCCGCGGGCTGGACCAATGCTCTTCGTTCACGGTCTTGTTGGGATTGACGCTGATCCATCGTCCCGCCAGGAAGGACAGCGGCAGCAGTTCCGGTACCGGGGCAGCGTTGGGTGGAAGATCAAGCACCGACGTAGCCCGTGCCTGACTCGCCCGTGCCTGAGTCTCTAGCGTTTCACTCGTCGGTCGCTGACTCGAACCGACCGAAGTCTTGCACCCCCCAAGGCTGGCAAGCGTCATGGCGATCAGCAGAGCCGATATCGGGTAGTGCTTCATGCCCGATCCTAGAGAGCAGGAGTACCCCCGTCCCGCCCCAGTCCTGCCCCATGCGACTTGTTCAGTCTCTCACCGCCGACAATGCCGCTCCCAAGCCCACTTGAACCGACGGGTCGAGCAGCCAATACTAGTGGCCCGGGACAGACCGTCTCGGTTTGGTTTTAGTTTGGTTTTTTCGAAAAGTACTTAGAGGTGGACCATGGGCTTTCAGTGCGAAATCACCGGCAAGAAGACGACCCGAGGCATGAAGCGCGCTTGGCGCGGCCAAGCTATTGCCAAGGGCGGCTTCGGTCTCAAGCCCACCGGCATCACCCCCCGCTCATTCAAGCCAAACCTGCAGGAAATCGTGGCAGTAGTTGAAAAGGGCGGCGTCAAGCGTACTAAGCGCATCCGCGTCAGCACCAAGGCCATTCGCACCGGCATGGTCACCAAGGCCCTCAAGCGCAAGTACGGCTACACCCGCCAGCAGAAGTCTGCGGTCTAAACCCGTATCATCATCGAACCCATGACAACCCTTCCCTGTATGGAAGGGTTGTTGTCTTGATGGGAAGCAGTCTTTCCCAGTAAAGACCAACTGCATCCGCTCTGGCGTGACGTGATATCAAGACCACGCAAAGGGGTTACGATCTAGCATGAAGTGCGATCACTGCGACAAGGACGCGACTGTGCATGAGTTGTCCGTGCACAACGGCGTGAAGATCGAGCGCCATCTCTGCGAGCAGTGCGCAGAGCAGTTCGGCATCAGCGTCCGGCCCCAGCAGCAGATCACAGACCTCATCAAGCACTACGTAATGAAGCAGGGACTGACGCCCGTCGTGCCGCCCATGGCCCAGCCGATGCGGGCCAATCAATGTCCGGCCTGCAAGACCACCTATCAGGACTTCAAGCAGCACGGCTTGCTGGGTTGCAGTGACTGCTACAAGAGTTTCGAGGGGCAACTGATGCCATTGGTCGAACGCGCTCACGATGGCGGACAAACCCACGTGGGCAAGACACCGCTGCGAGCATCCCGCGCCAATACCGAAGTGGACGACATCGCCATCCGTGCCTTGCGCGAGCATCGAATGGAGCGGCTTCGCGTCTTGCGCCACGAACTGGACCAGGCCATTCGGGATGAGCGCTATGAAGCCGCCGCACGGCTGCGCGATCAACTGCGACAGGTCGAGAGCGAAGGGGGTGTTGCGTGAGCGATGCACCTGATATGTCCGGAGACAAACCCAAGCCAGGCGACGAGGGCGAGAAACCCAAGCCGCCACCAAATCCACAATCAACCCCATCAACTTCGGCCAGTGCCGGATCCGTTCCGGTCCTGGACTTTGGAGCAGAATGGCTGCGGGGCGAGGGCGAACTTTCGGATGTCCTCCTGTCGTCGCGAGTGCGGCTGGCGAGGAATCTCGCCGGAAGATTGTTTGCAACCAAGGCCACACGCCGGGATCGTCAGGCGACGCTGGACATCAGCAGGGAATGGCTGATGCGTGCCGAATTGGTGCCGCAACTGATCTGGGTTGACCTCCACGCCTCCTCGCCCCTGGATCGCGCCTTGCTGGTCGAACGCCACCTCATCTCCAAGAATCACAGCAAGGGCAAAGGGACCAATCCCAACGACGATCCGCGCGGCGTCGCCATCAGCGTCCCCGATGAGCGCCTCTCCATCATGATCAACGAAGAGGACCACCTGCGCATTCAGGCGATCCGCAGTGGCCTGGCGCTGACCCATGCCTGGAGCGACATCGACAGCATCGACGACAAAATCGAGAGCCAACTCGACTACGCCTACAGCCCGCGATTTGGCTATCTCACGGCCTGTCCCACCAACGTCGGCACGGGCGTGCGCATGAGCGCGATGCTGCACCTGCCCGCGCTGCGGTTGACGGGCGAACTCGAGAAAGTCAAGCGCGCCGCCCAGGACATGAGCCTTGCCGTGCGCGGGTTCTATGGCGAGGGCAGCGAGGCAGTGGGGGACCTCTTCCAGATTTCCAACCAGACCACGCTGGGCAAAAGCGAACAACAGATCGTGCAGGACCTCGAAGGGGACATCCTGCCCAAGGTCGTTGAGTATGAGCGATTGGCTCGGCGCGAGTTGCTCGCCAAGCGCCGCGTAGGTCTAGAGGACCAGGTCTGGCGCGCCTGGGGCGCACTCGCCCATGCCCGACTCATGAACACCGACGAAGCCATGCAGGCCCTCAGCCTGGTCCGGCTCGGGGTGACGATGGGGCTGCTGCGCACCCCCAGCGACTTCCCTGATCTGCGCACCGTCAATCAACTGATGCTGCTGGTCCAGCCCGCCCACCTGCAGCGAGCAGTGGGGCGAGAACTTGATCAGGAACAGCGACGCGTCGCGCGTGCTTCGCTGCTCCGCGCAAAACTCGGGCGTTCCAAGTCCTGAGATCGCCAGTCCGTTGCAACACAGCATCACGCTTCATCATGCTTCATCACGCCGCATCACGCCGCATCACGACTTCACATGGCACGCCATGATGAGGTCGTCCTCAAACACGCCAGACCGACGCTGAAAGCATCCCACCCGACGCCCCTCCACGCCAAAGCCGTGTCGCTCATACAACTTGACTGCCCGCTCATTGGCGGCGACAACCTCGAGCTGCACGCGCCGGATGATCGGGTTTGCGCGGGCAAAGTCCATCAACGATTGCATCAGGCAATGGCCGACGCCCACACCCCGGAATGCCTGCGCGGTCATAATGCCCAGCGACACATTGTGCTGGGCACGGCGCTTTGCAACAGGCTCCAGCCCGGCGATGCCAACATACTTCCCCTCAACTTCCGCGACCACGCTCACGCCAGTGGGCGAGTTCGCACGCTCTGCTAAAAACGCCGCTTCCTGTTCGCCCGTGAGCCTGAACTCATCTGGGCACGTCAAAACCGTGTCGGTGGTCGCGAACGTCTCGACAATAAACGCTCGCAGCGGCTCACCCTCGCTCGGGCTTGGCGAGCGGACAACGCAGATGCGCCCATCGGGAAGGCGAAACTCTCGTGCAGCGATGATGCCCATGGCAAAGCGTAGATCCAAATATCGATCAAACGTCAATGCGTGCGTCGCTGCAATCAGGCAACGGCCTTTTCACACTCGCCGTCTTCGCCAGTCAGCTCCACATGTTCCAATGAAAAACGCGAAGCCCCGTGGCTTCGCGTTCGTCTTTGCGTTCGTCTTCAGGTTGCTCTACAAGTTCCTCTGGCGTTGTGAATCGCAGAGGGCAGGAATGCTTACTTCTTGTATTCTTCGAGCGACTTCTGCAAGTCGGCCTTCATCTCGCCGGAGGCAAGCTCGACAGCCTTGGTCTGAGTTTCAATGGCCTTCGCCTTGTCACCCTTCTCAAAGTAGACGCGCGCCAGCGTATCCAAAATCGCGGGTTCCTGATTGTTCTCAAGTTCGCTGGCCCGCTTCGCGGCCTTCAGCGCGATGTCAAGGTTCCGCTGCTGGATGCCCGCCTCGGGATCAACAATCGTCCAGGCGATCATGTTCAGAGCCTGAGCGTTGTTGGCGTAGGGACCATCGACCATCTTGTTGGCGAATTCATACCCCTTGGCATAGTCCTTCTTCTCGATCAACATGTACGTCAACGCCTGGCTGGCTGCGCCGATGCCCACGTTGGGAGCCTTCTCAGCAACTTCGAGCATCAGGGGCAGAGCCTCCTCCTTGTTGCCCTCGCTCAGCAGACGCTGGAGTTCCTTGATCTGCGGCTCAACCTGCTTCATTTCCTTCTGCGCCGCGGCCTGCTGTTCCTGCTCCTTGCGACCCGCTTCGGCCTCCTCCTGAAACTTGGCCTTGGCCGCTGTCATGTCCCAGGTCTTGTTGAGAACCTTGGGCAGCACGTCGTCAAGTTCGCCAGGATGCCCGATCCACGCGATCGTTCCTTCCTGATTGACCACGAACGCGTGCGGGATGAAGTTGCGATTCGCCGCGACCATATAACCATTGGACATGGCCTTCGCGTTGCCGTCATAGGCGACGGTGTAGCGCATGTTGGTGCCATGCTTTTCCATGAACTTGTTGATGGTGTCGATGGTCTTGTCGTCGTACTTGCGTTCCCAGATGTTGATGCCGATGAACGTGACCTTGTCCTTGTTGGCCTCCTGCAACTCAGACAGATGCGGGAAGGCGCGGATGCAAGGGCCGCACCAGGTGGCCCAGAACTCAACAACATAGACATGCCCCGACTTGAACTCGCTGATCGGATTGCCCTTCAGGTACTTCTCGACTTTGATCGCGGGCGCTTTGCTGCCCACCCCGAACGTCTGCTCGCTGCTCATGACTTTCTTGTCATCATCAGCCCGGGCAATGGGAGTCAGGGCGATGGTGCCCGCACTCAGAACCAGGGAGAGGAGAGCGAGGCGACCAAGTTGCATCAACTTCATACAAGGCTCCAGAGATGGACTCCGCAGGCGAGTCGTTCGATCACAATCACACCTGCGTCGACCTTCGACGCACCAGCACGCAATTGACAGGATGAGCTTGGCAATCACGCAAACAGAGTGTACGGACATTCCGGCTCTGTCACGAGTTGGACGCGGCCCAAGCCAATGGGTTTCACGCTGCCGGTCCCGTGCTGATCCCGTGCCGGTCCCTTGCCGGTCCCGTGCTGATCCCCCGACGCTCCAAACAAACACTCAACAAAGCCATGCCTGTTGAGGGACTACCCAATCAGGGACTGTCCAGATTGAACGGAATAAGGTTGGCCCGCACCCCTTTGGAGACTTGCGATGACCATGTTGAATCTTTTCCATCTGCCCTTTTTTCTACTTGCCCAAGCCGCCACTTCTTCCTCTACCCC
>CAYRPC010000013.1:12674-44998 GCA_964425995.1 uncultured Phycisphaeraceae bacterium | reverse complement strand
CCCCGTAGACCCCGTAGACCCGATCGCCGTTGTTCGGGCATCGCCCGCTTGCATGGCTTGCACGGCGTTTTGGATGATGTTGACCAGCGCCTGGTGCAGCAGATGGCCATCAACCTCGACGGTCATCGCACTCGCGTATTCACGTCGAACTTCCACGGATTGCGGCGATTGCCCGACCACAGCTTCCAGGGCCTTATCGAGCAGATCCGCCGCGTCCATCGGCTCCTGGCGCAGCCGCAGTTCTTTGGCAAACGCAAGGACATCGTGAACGATCTGCTCGACTGCCCGGGCTGAGGACGTGATCTTGCTGGCGATGCCCGCCTGCGTGGGCTGCTGGATGAGGTCATCTTCAAGCATGCGGGCGTACAGCCTTATTCCACCCAGGGGATTGCGAATTTCGTGGGCGATGCCCGCCGCCATCTCTCCCAGCGCGGCAAGCCGCTGTGCTCGTGCCACCGCCTCGTTGGCCTCATGCAATTCAGTCGTAAGTCGGGATACCTCTGCCCGCAAGTAATCATGCGACGACTGAAGTTTGGTCGTGACATCATTGAACGCGGCCATCAACTCGGCTAAGTCGTTGGGCGTCAGGTTGGAGAGGGAAGGAGTCACGTTGGTTGAGAGTCAGCCGGGTCGTGGATTCGTGCGTGTGCGGCTGGTTTAGCAGTGGATGATCGAGGACAGCAGGGGGGCATCAAGAGCAATGGAGGTCGGTCGTCAGGTCAGTGGCTTTAGCCTTCACGATCCTGGTAGATCGCACCACCAGCAGCGCGAGGCGAGGAATATGCGTTGACAGCCCGCTTCGCGCCCGCCAGTTCGGCGAGTTCTTCGGCTGCCTGCTTCTTGCGGGCTTGCAGGCGCTCCTGGTCCTTGGCATCGCGCTGCATGATTGCTTTGGCGCGAGACGCGACTAGCGTGAGGCGGAAGTGCAGGCTCTCGCGCGTGGCCCGATCCAGTCCGGCGTTGGGCGTGGTCGAGGCAGCGTGCAGTTGGGCCCGGGGCTCAATCATCGCCTGATCGAGCGCAACCAATTCATCAACGATGGCTTGTCGCGCGTTCATGTGTTCCAGCAGCGGCTCGGGATCCTCCGCGTCCACCAACGACCGTTGCTGCTGGCTCAATCCTTCCAGTTGCGTGAGCAGTTCAAGTTGCCTTTCCAGCGCGCTGCCGAGTCGCGCATGCCAGGCGGGATCGCCCGGAGGCTGCTGTGGTAGTGGGTTGAGTGATGTCGCGGGGGATGTGGTCTTTGGGAGTGGCATGGTCGTCCTGACCCTCTCTTGTCGCGCATCCTGCGCTGGTCTGCTACTAACGATCGCTTAGCGATCCGTGTCGGGTGCTTCCGCGTGTGATTCGCTGGTCGATGGCCGATCAATCAACTTCGATTGCGACGCGAGCCAGCGTTCCCACTCACGTTTGCCCATCGGCAGCGCGGCATCGTCCCACGCGCTTTCGGGCAGGCTTTCATAGAACTTGCGAGCCTTCTCGTTGGCGACGCGGGCCTTGTCGATCTCGCCCTTTTCGAGCAACGCGCTGACCACCTGCGTCAATGCGACCAGCGACGCCGGATCGCGCGGGTAGCGTTCCCGGGCCGCGTCGTACTGGCGTATGGCCTCCTCGAAGTCGCCCAGTTCGAAGGCGCAGTCGCCCCGGAAGAAGAAACTATTGCGGAGCGCGATGTCTTCGAGCGATCCGCGTCGATCGCGAATCTCCAGATCATCCGCAACCTTGCTGTAAGCACCGAAGGCTCGATTCAGTCGCTGCGTGCGCGTGGCCTTGAGGGATCGCTGATCGCTGTCGGGCATCGCGCCCAGCAGCGTTCGATCAATGACTCGTGCCGACAACCGATACGCGTCCGCAAGGCGATAGCGAACCAGGGGCGAGCTGCGCCATTCGCGGATCGCGACGACATCGTCGGTGCGCGAGGCCGCCTCGACCCGTACCAAGTATTCCTCATACTTCTCGATGGCCGGTTCGTGCCGATTGCTGCGATGGTAAAAGTCGCCCAGTTCTCGCAGCGCTGCGCGATACTCGGGCGTGCCCGCACCGCCCACTCGCCCCGAGAGGGCTTCGAGCAGCAGTTTCTCCGCCTCTGCGTCGTTGTCGGTGGCTTCGTCCGCGAGCAGCGTCTGGGCGAGGGGCACGTAGCTCGCGTCGGCATATGGCCCGCTTCGTCCCGCGCTGTCGCGCGCCAGCAGCAAGTCCCGATACTGCGCCTCCGCAGGCTTGAGATCACCCCGTGCGCGATACGCCTCGGCAAGCCGGAACTTGGCTTCCATCGCGCGAGCATCGCTGGGAAAGTCGGTCGCGAACGTGAGGTATGCTCGGATCGCCTCCTCCAGGTCTCCGGCGCGGTTGTAGCAATCGGCGCTGCTCCAAAGTGAATCCGCATAATCGCCCGTGTCATCTGTCACAATCCGCTCAGCGTACTGACGGAAGTGCAGCCCCGCCGCGAGCAGCAGTTCGCGGGCCTCACGCTGGGTCGCGGGGTCGGCCTGCGACAGTTCTCGCACGCCCCCATCGGTTCCCAGGAGGAGATCCTCTGCGATGCGGCGCTGGCACTGCGCCTGGGCAAGCAGGATGTCGGGCGAGAGTTCAGTTTCTTCCTTCTCGCCCCGGTAAAGTTCGCGGGCCATCGTCGCCAATGTGAGCGCACTTTGCCAATCCTCGACTTCGGCCCGTTCTCGACAGCGTTCCATGATGCTCTCGCGCAGCGTGTCGCGGTCGAGCGTGTGCTTGGCTTCAGTCAGAAACTCGTCCGCGACGTGCTGGTACATCGTGATCGCCTGCGTCGGCACGCCCGTCGGGCTCTCCTGTTGCAAGTCGCGGAACTCAACTTCTGCCAGGCCCAGCATCGCTTCCAGTTTGTGGGGCGACAACTCATGCTCGTCGATCACCTGCTCGAAACTCGCTCGTGCGATGTCTTCCTGCGCCAGTCGCTGGGCTAGCCGTCCGCGCAGGGTGAGTACCTCCGCCGCCAAGGCACTACCTGGGGGCAGCACCTGCAACGCCGTGTTGAGATGTTCCGAGCCGCCAACGTCGTCGCCCTGCGCGATATAGGCCCGCGCCAGCGTGAGCAGCGTCTCGCCCTGCAGCGCTGGGTCCGCCTCCTGCATGACACGGGGCAATGTTCGCAGGAGTTTGGTCGCCGCTTCTTCCGGATATCCCTGGGCGAGGGAGAGGGTTGCCTGGCGAGAGACTGCCCACAAGCGGGTCTGAGCATCCAGGTCTGTGCGAGCAGTCAGGTCTGTCAGCAGGGTCAGGGCCAGTTGGTGTCCGTCTGATCCGACCGCCAGCGCACGTTCGATCAGGTCCTTTTGGAGTTTGAGTTTGTCGCCCGACAATCCAGGTGTCAGAGCCTCTGCAAATTCCGCCGCTTCGTCCAGTCGCCCTAGCGACATCAGCGTCCGTGCCAGATACAACTCGTCCTGAGGCTCGAGCGTTGCTCCGGCAACTTTCGCCCGGAGGTACTCGGCGTGGATGTTCGCGTGATTCTCCTTGCGATCGATGCCTTTTTCGACCTGGCCGAGATACAGCCCGCGTGCGCGCATCAAGTGGAAACCGCGCCGCACATCCTCATCCAGCACCCCCTTGTTGAGCAGCGGAAGGACGCGCTCGGAAAGTGTGGCGACAGCGTCGGCGTACTCTCCTTCCTGCATCTGGGCCTCGGCCTTGCGGAAGTCGGCAAGCACATCGGGCTTGGGCCGGGTCATAAACGCGTAGCCGAGTCCGCCCACCAGCAACAGCGTGCCACCGACAAGCGCTGGCAGTTGCCAAGCCTGTCGGAGCGTCGGACCCCATCCCCCGCCTCGCTGCGGTGGCGGGGGATGGGAATCGGCGGGCGTGTTGGCTGGAGGCGATTGACCCACTTGCTTCTGTTATCGGAAGATTGAGCCGGGCACCTTTGACCCAACGCGCGGGAATTGCTGAACGTGGGTGATCTGGGGCCGGCGGTCGGGGGGCTAGTGCCGGAAGTGGCGGGTGCCAGTGGTCAGGCAGGTCACCCCGTGTTTGTCGCACAGGGCATGAGTCTCACCATCGCGTTTACTGCCGCCTGGATGGACGATGAGTTGGACGCCAGCCTCGATGAGCAACTGGGGGCCATCGGGGAATGGGAAAAACGCATCGGAATAGGCGATGCTGCCTTCTGCCAAGGGGCCAGCCTTTTCGACCGCAAGGCGGCAGGACGTGACCCGATCCATCTGTCCGGCGCCGGCTCCGAACATTCGCAGGGCGATGGTGCCTCCAGCTGTCACGACCTGACCACCCAGCACCACGGCATTGCTAAAGAGCGAGCGGCCAAGAGCCTCCAGGAAACTTGCCGCTGCAACTTGTTCGGGCGTGGGCTTGGGGCCAGCCTGATGCTGGAAAGTAGCGCGAGGCGTGATGGTGGTGTCACGTTCCTGGACGAGCATGCCGCCTGGGATGGAACGCACTTCGAGTTCGGCGTGGGCCACCCCGCGAGCACGCTCCTGAGCGAGCAATCCGTCGATGTCACCGGTTCGGAGCAGACGGACATTGGCCCAGCGCGAGCGCAGCAGGTCCAGAGCAGCGGTGTCATACTCGGGCGCGATGATGACCTCGAAGAAGCATTCCTTGAGCGCCATGCGCTGAGCGGCTGGCTCATCCACGCGCGTGTTGAGGGCGATGATTCCGCCGTAGGCTGCGATCGGGTCGCCCGCGATGGCCATGTCGACAGCGTCTGCCGCCAACCTAGCGATGGCGGCGCCGCAGGGGTTGGTATGCTTGATGACACAGGCACCGCAAGACATGGCATCGACGCGTCGAAGCGCGAGGACAAGTTCGAGCGCGGCAACGGCATCGTTGATGTTGTTGTAACTGAGTTCCTTGCCGTGGAGTTGCTCGGCATCTGCGACGGTGATGGTCTGGGTGGGGCCGCGATGCCTGTAGAGAGCGGCCCGCTGGTGGGGGTTCTCTCCATGGCGCAGATCATCGCGTTTCACGAGGCTGAGGTTGAGGAGCGGCGGGAAGTTCTGATCGGTGTGTCCGCTCAAGTAGGCAGCGATGGCAGCGTCGTAGCGGGCCGTGAGCGAGAAGGCCTCGGCGGAGAGCGATTCGCGGAGCGGGTGAGAGGTGCTGCCTGTGTACTGGATAAGTTCTGCCTGCACGCGGGCATACTGAGATGGATTGGTGAGGACGACAACGTGCTCGTGGTTCTTAGCGGCGGAGCGGATCATGCTGGGGCCGCCGATATCAATATTCTCGATGGCCTGTTCACGCGTGCAGTCGGCGCGGGCGATGGTCTGCTCGAAGGGATAAAGGTTGACGCAGACAAGATCAATGCCGTGGATGCCGTGGGTGTGCATCGCCTGGAGGTGGGCTGGGTTGTCGCGCCGGGCGAGCAGCCCGCCGTGAATCTTGGGGTGCAGGGTCTTGACGCGCCCGTCCATGATCTCGGGAAAGCCAGTGATTTTGTCGACAGCAATAACCGGGATGCCGGACTTGCGGAGCATGTCCGAGGTGCCGCCTGTAGAGATGATCTCCACGCCAAGTTTCACAAGGGTCTGGGCTAAAGGGAGGAGGCCGGTCTTGTCGGAGACCGAGATGAGGGCGCGCTGGATGGGAACAAGGTCGGACATTGGGAAGCGAACGATGCAAGGCAGTGGGCGCAGTTTGCTCAGCGCGACGAGAACTTCACGACCAAGTTGCTGCTCGTTATGCCGTAGAGGTTGCCATCGATTGGGTTGTCCATCGTGAGTTTGGCAATGTTGGGCGCGTCTATCTTGGTGACGAAGGCACCCTTCGCGGGGTCCAGGAGCGTGAGCGTGCCCTGCTCCCACACGACCAGTTTGCCCTTGCGAAGTCCGAGCACGGTGCCGCCGACGTTGGTGTTATTCCAGCGAACTTTGCCAGTCTGCGCGTCGAGGGCGGTCATGCCATCACCGGGTACGTTGATATACAAGGTTGCGCCGCCCGGCGCGTCCGCAAGGATCGTGGGCTGGGCACGAAGGGGAGAAGGCGTGCGGTAGCGCCAGCGAATCTCGCCCGAGGGGGCGATTGCCCAGACCGACTGATCCAGGCTGGCGAGGTAGAGTGTCTCGCCATCGGTGACGGGGTTGCTCTGGAGATCGCCAAAGATGCGGGCGCGTCCGACCAGACGACCCTCAAATGTATCAAGGAACATCACATCGCCCTGCTGGCTCACGAACCCGACAGTCTCGCCCATCTGAACCGGGTCTGCCGTAATCGTGCCCACACCCAGGAAGCCCCAACTCTTGAGCGCAACGACGAGGCGATGTGCAACCACTTCGCCCGCTGCGGAGCCATAAACGATTTGATTGCCCAGCATGACCGGGCGAGTATTGGCGACGCGCGCGAGGCGTTCGCGGGTCATGATGCTGCCCGTACTGGCGGCAAGTGTGAACACCTCGGACTCGCTGGCGACAACGATCGTGTTGGCGGCGGTTGTGCCCGCCTGTGCGTTGTGATCGATTGCGATGCCCACGAAGCGGGTCAGGTTATTGGCAATCTGATTGGTCCAGCGGAGTTGGCCCGTGTTGGTTTCAAGCAGGCTAACCACGCTGCCACGCTCCTGGACAATCACACCAGCGGGCGAGGCGACCAGGTCTGTGACGGCATCTTTGTTGTCAACGGAGGGGAAGGGATATCCGATCCAATCGAGGGAATAGCCGACGGCGCGCCATTCCTCAACTTTGGGGGCGTAGATGGCCAGTGGTGCGGCACGGCCCGAGTTGTAGCGCAGTGGCTTCCCAGCGGGGTACTTGGCACAGGCAGTGAGACCTGCACAGCCGGTTGCGACCAGTGCCAGCAGGAGGAATGGCAGGGTGGTAGAGGTGACGCCAGAGGCCTTGCAACGCATCAGTGTGGTCCTTGTCGGAAGGTTGGGGGTCGCAGGGTAGCAGTGGGAAGCCGCAGACGGAGCGATCGAAGGGGCTAGAGCGGATGCCAATGCCTTCTTAGAGACAGGTTTGTGTCCGGGATTGACTCTGGCGTGTTAGGCCCTTAGCGTTGTAGTTCACGCCGTCCGTCCGCGTCCGGTCCGTTTTGGGTTTGTGAAGGCCTGTTGAAGCAGTCCACCCTCGTGCGTAGGTCGTGTCGGGTTTCGTTGTAGATCGCCTCTCCCAGACGCACCCAGCAGTGTTGTCGGGGAGATGTTTGGAAACAGAACCATGCTCCCTCCACAAAGAGTAAGTCACGGCCGCACCCGTCGTCGTCGCAACCACCATGCGATGGACAGCGTTCACCCGACGCTATGCCCCTTGACAGGCCTGCCCAAGGCACACCACCGCGCCTGCAAGGCATCGGGGTATGTTCGGGCTGGACTGCAGATCAAGGTGCCAAAGTTGGGCATTGGGGTCTCCAAGTAAATCAATCTGGTAACCCGAAGTGGTCAGTCAAAGTCGAACGAGCGATTGAGGAAGTTTCCTCACTGTTCACTTGATAAACCCAGTTCGCTCGGTTTTTGCAGCGTGCTGACGTTCGGTTCCGTTCGTCTGTTTTGTCTCTGATTCAGTCGTTCGTTCCATGCGCATCGCCATAGACATCATGGGCGGGGATCACGCGCCCGACGCCATCCTCAAGGGTTGCGTTCAGGCGTTGGACGAGCTGCCCGCGGGCGATCAACTGGTTTTGGTCGGCCAAGGCGGGTTGATTCGTGAGATGCTCGACGAGCGCGGCATTCGCGACACGGATCCGCGCATTGAGGTCGTCCATACATCTGAAGTGATCGAGATGGGCGATTCGGCGGCGAAGACCGTTCGCTCCAAGGTCGATTCCTCGATTGTCAAGATGCACCAGATGGGTGCGCCGGGGCATGCCAAGTTCTGTGATGTCGTCCTGAGCGCGGGCAATACCGGAGCGTGCGTTGCCGCGGCGATGCTGCACATGCGTCGCCTGCCAGGTGTGATTCGCCCCGGCATTTGCGTGACGATCCCGGCGTTTCATGGCCCTGTGGTGCTGGTTGACGCGGGCGCGAACCCCGAGCCAAAGGCCGAGCATCTGTGGCAGTACGGGATCATGGCCGACATCATGGCTCGGAAAGTACATGGGATGCCCAACCCGCGCGTGGCGCTGATGAACATTGGCAGCGAAGAGGCAAAGGGGACGGGCATCATCAAGCAGACGCGGGATCTGCTGCGTGCGACTCCAGGCCTCAACTACATCGGGTATGTCGAAGGCCGCGACTTCTTTGAAGGTGTTGCGGATGTCGTCGTGACCGATGGGCTGGTTGGCAACACGCTGCTGAAAGCGGCGGAGGGGATGGCCAAGAGCCTGTTCAAGGCAATCGCGTCGGAAATCCTTGAACAGAAGCCGCAACTGATGCTGGAATTTGAGCCAATCGTCAAAGCGATCTACGCCAAGAACGACTATCACGAGTATGGCGGGGCACCGCTCCTGGGTGTCAATGGTGCCTGCTTCATCGCTCACGGGAGCAGCGAGGCTCGAACCATTCGGGCCGCGATCCGCAACTGCCGAAGGTTCGTACTATCCGGCTGCAACGCGGCGATGATCAATCGCCTGAGCGAGGTGGCAACGGTGCTCCAGGAGTACACCGCCGAACTCAAGGCCAATGGAAGCGACGAGCCAAGAGCCGCTGCTGGTAAAGGAGTACGAGCGTGAGTCAAGACCTGCACGGACGTCCACACTCAGGATTCGGATTTGGAACCGGGGTGGGAACGTACGCGGGACGGGTCGGGGTTCGAATCGCCGGGACAGGCAGTTGCCTGCCCGAAAAGCGGCTGACCAACCATGATCTCGAAGGGATGATGGATACCAGCGACGAATGGATCGTGCAGCGCACGGGGATTCGTGAACGCAGGATCGTTGATGCCTCGAAGGGCGAATCGACGCGGGTATTGGGGGCCAAGGCTTTGCAGCAGGCTCTCAAGAATGCCGAGCTTCAGCCCGACGACCTGGACCTGCTTATCTGCGCGACGATGACCAGCGAGATGAAGTGTCCGGCCGCCGCGAGCCTGATCGCGTCGATCGTTGGTGTCAAGCGGGCTGGTGCGTTTGATCTGAATGCGGCCTGCTCTGGGTTCGTGTATTCAGTGAATCTCGCGCACGACATGATTCGAGGCGGGGCGTATCGCACGATCGCGATCGTCGGCTCGGACACGCTCTCGACGCTGATGGACTACAGCACTGCTGGCCGCAGCACGGCGATCATTTTCGGGGATGCGGCTGGCTGCGTGATTTTTCGCGCAACCGAGGACACCACCAAAGGGATCCTCGCTCAGGCGATGCACTCCAATGGCGAAGGGTGGAAGGAAATCTATGTTCCTGAAACACCCTTTGACATGCCCCCCAATACGGTCTGCGACCCCACCAAGTTTCGCAAGGTGCAGATGAACGGTGCGGCGGTCTTCAAGTTCGCGGTGTCCACGTTCTCGAACCTGATCGAAGAGACGCTGGAGAAGGGGAACGTGAAGCCGGAAGAGGTGGACATGTTCATCTGCCACCAGAGCAACATGCGGATTCTGCTGGCGGCCCGCGAGCGATTCGGACTGCCTGAAGACAAACTCTACATCAACATCGACAGGGTCGGCAACACCGTCGGTGCGAGTGTGCCTTTGTGCCTGGACGAACTTCGCAGGGCCGGACGAGTGCGCGATGGGCAGAAGGTCATGTTCCTTGCCTTTGGCGGGGGCCTGACATGGGCGAGCAGCCTCTGGCAGTTCTAGTTTGTGTGCTTCCAGTCTGTGTGCTTTAGGCCAATTTTTCGGCTTTGCACTCACAATTGTGCTGGGGATTCTCTGCCTTCCTGTGCCGAACCAAAGCCATTTTCGGGCGTCCAACCCGAGTTGGTGGAACCGCAGGCTTTCGTACCGATACAAGCTGGAGGCGACTAGGTATGGAAGCTGTCTGTTTTGATGACCTATGCAATGAGATCACAAGGGGATCAATCATGCTGAGCACTCGTGTAGTTTCTCAAGGCTCTCGCTTTTATCGTTTGGCGATGGTGGCGACAGGGCTGTTGGTGTTGGGTAGTCCCGTCGGTATCGCCCTTGCGCAGACCGAGACCAAGCCCAAGATGACGGCTGCTTCGGGAGAGGTTGATCTGCGTCCGAAGTTTCGCAAGGGCCAGGAGGTTCGGTTTGCGATGGACCTCAACATCGTGAGCGAGCAGGGTGCGGGCGAGAGTCAGATCAAAAGCACGACCAAGCAGCAGATCGGCTTGCTGCTGCGAGTCAAGGAAGTCGCGAACAGCGGAGCCGCGACTGTTGATCTGGTCTACGAATCGTTGAAGTTTGAAACCGACGGCCCGACAGGCAAGATCAGTTTCGACAGTGCCAAGCCCAAGGACGAGGCGGACACCTTCGATGGTCTGCTTCGCAGCATCGTGGGCCTGACGCTGACGCTCCAGACCGACGAAACCGGCAACATCACCAGCGTCAACACAAGCAGCGGGGGCGACAACGTGCCGGCGCAGATGCTGCAGCAGTTCACTGGAGCGGACCTGGTTCGCGGACTTTTCGGGCCAATCACCAATATCAAGTCTGGCGATGGGCGGGCCAAGGTTGGCGAGACCTGGACTAATGAAAGTTCCATGACCGGCGCAATGGGCACCACCAAAATCAAGACCAACTACACGCTCAACAGCCATCGATCCTCACGGGCGGAGATGGGCATTCAGGGAAGCATGTCACTCGACGGCAGCAGTGGCGGCATCGCCAGCGTTCGAGAGGGGAGCATCTCGGGCAATGCCACCTGGAACACCGAGGCGGGCATGCTCGAGAAATTGAACATGACGCAGAACCTGGTTGTGGACACGCAGCTTTCGGGGCAGTCAACGGGCAGCATGCGCAACACCATGCAGGTCGGACTGGTTCGCAAGTAAGCACGGTACTTCCCAAGGTACTTCGCTATGTCAGTTGCACGTCGCGCTCCGACAATCGGCGGGGCATGGGCTGGTATCGGCATCTTTCCAGGGTTTGACGTTTGCGGTTTTCCGATCCCTACCCTCACTTCCGATGAGCAAGCCAGAAAAGCCAGATTCCAACTCGAATTCTGGTTCCAAGAAGTCCGGGCGCGGCCTAGAGGTGATTGATCCCTTGGGCAAGCGTGTGCTGATTCGCAAGGACGACGACAAGAAGCAGACAAAGGCGGGAATCCACCTTCCCGACAAGATGGAGATTCCCACGCTGACCGGGCGTGTGTTGGCGATTTCCACGGAAGTTGAGAAGGACGGCAACTACACCTTGGAGCGATACGACCGGGTGCTGTTCCATCCCAAGCACGCCGTGCCCGTGGACTTTGAGGGTGACAATCGGCTGTTCGTGGTGCCCGTCGAGGACGTGGTGGCGGTCTTCCGTCGCGATTCCGCCGGGGAAGTTTGATGGACGAGTCTTCGTCCAGCGTGGACACGCTTGGGCGGTCGCTGGGGGAGTTGCCTCACGAACTGCTTTTGCCGCCGCCACCAGCGATTGTGGTTGGGCAGGTTTCCAAACTGCTTTCGATTCGCGTGCCTGGCTCCAAGAGCCTGACCAATCGCGCGCTGCTGCTGGCGGGGTTGGCAGAAGGAACTTCAACGATCCGCAATGCACTGGTCGACGCGGACGATGCGCGTCGGATGGTTGAAGCGTTGCAGATGCTGGGTGCGAGCGTGGAGGTGGACGAACTCGGAAAGTGCGTTCGCGTGCGGGGCGTTGGTGGTCGGTGGCGCGTGGCGTCTGGTGGGGTGACGCTGCAACTGAATAATGCGGGCACGGCAACGCGATTTCTAGCGGCATCGGTGCTAGCAAGCGATGCCCCAATCACGATCGATGGTAACGCGCGCATGCGCGAGCGGCCCATCCGGGAACTGACCGATGTGCTGGGGGCGCTAGGGTGCGGTGTGGAGTTTCTGGGTAATCCCAACTGTCCACCCGTGCGGCTTTCGCCCCCCGCAGATAAGTCGGATGGCCGGGCCTTGGTCGCACAATTCGGCACCACGCAATCGGGCCAGTTCATCAGCGCGTTGCTGCTGATGGGGGCGTTTGTGGGGGGCGGTCGGGGGATCACGCTGCGACTGATGGGCGAGGTGACGAGCGCGTCGTATGTGCGCATGACGCTCGAGCTGCTGGCGCGACTGGGGGCGGAAGTTCAAACATCCGAGGACCTGGGGCTGATCCGCGTCTCGTCTGGTGACGGGCTGCCCAGGGCCTTTACATTGGACATTGAGCCTGATGCGAGCAGCGCGACGTACTTCGCTGGTGCGGCGGCGTTGGTGCCCGGGCTTGTCGTCCGGCTCGAGGGATTGCACGCGCGATCACTCCAGGGCGATGCGTCGTTTGTGCAGGTCTTGGCGCGTATGGGCGTGCCGGTCGTGATCGAGGACGAAGCTATCGTGGTGGGGGGGGCAAACTGGGACGGACAATTGCGGCCAATCCTCGCCGATATGAGCGACATGCCCGATGCCGCGATGACGCTCGCGAGCGTGGCTGCGTTTGCGTTTGCGTCGGAGGCGGGGCGCGAGGGCGGGGACGGGGGCGCGACATCGATCCTGCGCGGGTTGCGGACGCTGCGGGTCAAGGAGACGGATCGGATAGAGGCGATGCGGGTGGAACTGGCGAAGATCGGCGTGCGGGTTGAGACCAATGTGGGGGGCGATCCTGGGTCGATCACGATCACGCCGCCCGCTGGCGGGGTTGCCGGTGGTGGTGAGGTTGGTGGCGTGGACTGTTCACCCAACGCGGGTAGGGTGCGATTTGCCACCTACGACGATCATCGCATGGCCATGTCGCTCGCGTTGATTGGGCTGAGGCGGCCCAATGTGGTTATCGCGGAGCCAGCCTGCGTGGGGAAGACGTATGCGAATTTTTGGGCAGATTGGCAGAGGATTTTCACTGCATAGGTCAGGGCGGTACCATCCAATACGTCCATCTGTTGTCCACCTCTAACATCGAGATTGACGCTGTGATTTTTGATTCCCCATGCGCCACATCTCCATCATCACCACCGGCGGCACCATAGAGAAGACCTATGACGAGGCGACCGGATCGCTCGAGAACCGACGGAGCATCCTTGATCGGATGCTCCGAAGACTGAGGCTGGGTGACACGCGCTGCAACGTGATCGAGATCATGAGCAAGGACAGCCTGCTGATGACCGAAGAGGATCGCACCACGATCGCGGAGGCTGTTGAGGTGGGCCTTCGGGCAACCCCAGATGGTGTGATCGTGCTGCACGGGACCGACACGCTGCACCTGACGGGCGAGCACTTGCACGCGCGGTTTCCCGCGCCCAACGCGCCGATCATCCTGACCGGGGCAATGCGCCCCTTTGAGATGCGAGCAAGCGATGCATTGCAGAACCTGACAGAGGCGATCTTTGCGACCGGGGTGCTGCCGCCAGGCGTCTATTGCGTCGCGCATGGGCGGGCCCTGCGATTTCCTGGAGTCATCAAGGATCGGGCCAAGGGTGGGTTTATCAAGACCTGAGTTTCCAATGAACCTTGCCAGGATTCGTGCGATTTTTTGCAACTTGCTGGTGGGTAATTCCTAAGAATATCTTGGGTGCAGCGTCGCAAGTGCTTTCTCGCACAAAGGCACACTTCATGCACGTTCATTCTGAACATCGACTGGGAGCTTGCTCATGCTGTCAACACTGTTTCGGGCGCGGCGGGGCGTGATTGCCGTCTTGATGGCGTGCTTGCTTTCTTGGTGTGCGCCAGACGCACAAGCACAGGGCGGGCCGATGGGCCTCATAGTGCGGGTCATTCCTGCACACGCCATGGATGGCTTCTCGGATGCCTTGGCACTCGACAATGACCAGCGCGACCAGCTCAAGGTGCTGCACCAGGGATATCGCTCGGCACGTTCCAAGATCGTCCAGGAATACAAGGCGATGATGGAAGAAGTCAGCGAAGAAATGCGAAACGCTGACTTCACCAAGCCTGAACCCATGAAGCAACCGCTCAAGAAGTTGGCCGAGCTCAACACGTCAAACAACGAGAAGCTCGCAAAGGTCGAAGCCGGCTTCTTCAATGATGTAAAGGGGATGCTCACCTCTGCACAGGAGGACAACTGGGAAAAGGGCCAGCGCTGGATGCGCCGCTTTGACGCCTCACGCTTTGGTGTCATGGCAGGCTCCATGGCTGACGTCAGCGAACTCGCAAAGGAGGCGGGCATCGAACGCAGCGGCGACGTGGGCGCACTGCTTGATCGCTACGAAGTCGAGGTTGACACTGCCATCGCGGGCTGGCGTAGCTCGCTAGACGGCCTCTCGGGTGGGATGATGGTCGCTATCTCTGAAGATCCGATGTCGGCCCAAGAAAAGATCGGCAAGTTGATCGAAGATCTTTTTACCAGTTCCCACAAGGTTCGCGAGGTCAATCGCAGCACCGTTCGTCAACTCAAGGACATGGCCGGGGAGGCCAAGGGTCCCAAGTTTGAAACCACCTTCCTCGCCCGCAGTTATCCGCTGGTCTATGGCCAACGCCGCATCGACAACATCATGGCCCACTTTGTTGACACTGGCGATCAGTTCGAAACTCTCTCCGCCGACCAGTGCAACGAGGTCAAGATTCTCTCCGAGACCCACCACCGCGACATGGCGATCATTCGAGGTAACCTCTCCCGCGGCATCGACGAAGAGCAGGACAAGATACTCAAGAACGCCAAGGCCATGATGATGGGGCCCGACATCAAACCAGACTCCCTCTTCAAGACCTCCCTCACTGCCCGCGACCAACTCGAAGCCAAGACCCTTGACCGACTCAAGGCCATTGTTGGTGAACCCGCCATTGACGCAGCCAAGAAGGGCACCAAGGACGACCCCTCAGGCGATGAAGCCGAACTCGTTGGCGACTTTGGCTGGCTTGAAACCGACGAACCCGAGCCCGAATAAGCACCTGACACCGGACTATTCCTCGCTCGCCGGATCGATCTCTTCTTGCACGGCAAGCGGCGGCGGTCGCAGGGCCACCTCGATTGCATCGTGGGCCAGCAGTGCGGCGTGCGATTCCTGGGGGGGCGTCGCAGGGTCCGCCCGCAAGCTGGCCAGCACCGTCATCGCCTTGCCAAACGCCGAGACCCCCAAGGCCCGGATGATGAGCAGCCGAGCCTTTGGATCGCGTTCTCGCGGGAGATGCTCGAGCAATACCCCAGCCCAGGCGTTCGCAGTCAGGCCCTCAGATCGGGGTGTTCCAGACTTGGCCGCGTCCAGAATCGCAACCCGACGCACCGCGGGGGCAGGGTCGCGGAGGCGAGCGGGCCAGTCGGCATGGGACGAGAGTGAAGACATCTTTTTAGCATAGCGAAACGCGCGGCCCGGGGCTTGCGAACAAGTCTTCACCCACCCGGGGCACGATGCAGGCTGCGCACTCGCGCAGCCTTGGTCGCGTCTCGGGGCGGATCGCGTCGTTTCGTGCGCTGAGCCGATGTTTGCTTGCGGGCATGCCGCGCTGGCTTCGGGATGGCGGATTGCGGATGCTTCAGTGGCCCTTTGTGCGCCCAAGGAAAGGTGTTGAAATGAATCGGAAGCCAGATGCCCTGCGTGGATTGAATCTGTTGGCAATGCCCATCTGTTGCGCGGGATTGTTCCTCGCCTCGGGGAGCCTGACGCCTGTGGCCCAAGCCCAGGACGCCAAGCCCGCAGAAGCCGAGAAGGAAAAACCCGACTTCAAGCCCTGGGCGGAAGTTTCCAAGGGATTTGAGAAGGTCGACGCCATCAACGGTGACAAGAGTTTCTACACGCTTTGGCGCAAGACCAAGGACAGTTCGCTGCTCGCGGAGTTGCCGCGCGGGTTTGAGGGGCAGCGCCACTTCATCGCTCTGACCATCGCGAGCGGCGAGGAGTATGCGGGGTTGCAGTTTGGCGAGATGTACGCCTACTGGAAGCGCGTGGACGACCGCATGCTCCTGATCGAGCCCAACGTCGAGGTCCGCTCGACGGGCGACCAGGAGAGCAAGAGCAGCGTCAAGAACCTGTTCACTGATCGCGTCATCATCGATGTCCCGATCGTAACGATGGGGCCTGGCGGCGCGCCCGTGATTGACATGAAGGACCTGTTCGTGGGCAAGGCTGCCACGTTCTTTGGCGGGAGCGTCAGCGGTGCCAACACCCGGGTTGCGGTCCTCAAGAAGGCCAAGCCCTTCGAGGAGAACATCGAGATCGCCTATGAAATGCCCACTCGGGGCGGGCGCTTGCAGGAGTTCCACTACAGCATCTCCCTGATCCCAGACAACACCGGCTACAAGCCCCGCGAGGCGGATGCGCGGGTGGGATACTTCACCACGGTCTACCGCGACCTGGGCAAGTTCAAGGACCAGGAGAAGTGGATTCGCTACATCAACCGCTGGAACGTCGAGAAGCGCGAGCCTTCGATGTCGATGAGTCCGCCCAAGAAGCCGATTGTTTTTTATATCGATGCCACCACGCCCGTGCGCTATCGCCAGGCGGTGCGGTTGGGCATCATGGAATGGAACAAGGCATTCGAGCAGATCGGCATTGTGAACGCCCTCGAGGTGTATCAGCAGGACGAACTGACGGGCGAGCACATGGACAAGGACTCGGAGAACGTCAAGTACAACTTTGTCAAGTGGCTCTCCAACGACATCGGCACCGCAATCGGGCCATCGCGAGTCCACCCGCTGACGGGTCAGATTCTGGATGCCGACGTGATCCTCACCGACGGCTGGATTCGCTACTTCTGGGCCCAGTTCAACGAGATTCTGCCCGAACTTGCGATGGAGGGGATGAGCCCCGAGACGCTGGCGTGGCTCGAGTCGCGTCCCAACTGGGACCCGCGAGTGCGCCTGGCCGATCCGGCCCAGCGTCCGTCGATGATCGCGTCGCGCATGCGCAAGGGCGTGACGGCCTGGGGTGGACACGCTATCGCGATGGGCGACCCTGCGCACGCGAGCGACCTGCTCGGTGCCGACATGGGGCGCATGATGGGCACGCGCGAGTATGACGGCTTGGTCAATCGCACGAGCCAGGTCAATGGCTTGTGCATGGCAGCCAAGGGCAAGGCCTTTGACATGGCGGTGATCCAACTGACATCGGAGATGCTGGCGGGAAGTGAGAGCAGCCTTGCCAACCTGAACGAGGCTGGTCTTGATGATGAACCCAAGGATGACGAGAAGAAGGACGACGACAAGAAAAAAGACGACAAAAAGGACGACAAGAACAAGAAGAAAGCGGCGCGCGAGTTGGACGGCATCCCCGACTGGTTTGTGGTGCCGCTGCTTGCCGATCTGGTCTCGCACGAGGTGGGCCACACGCTGGGCCTGCGCCACAACTTCAAGGCCAGCACGCAGTATTCGCTTGCAGAGATCAACAGCCCGCAGATCAAGGGTCAGAAGACGCTCGCGGCCAGCGTTATGGACTACATCGGGCCCAATCTTGCGGTTGAGAATGGCAAGTTGATCGGCGATGTGGCGATGCGCGGCATCGGCGTGTATGACATGTGGGCAATTGAGTACGGCTACACGTTGGGCGATACCAAGGACGTGCTCAAGCGTGTGGGCGAGCCTGGGCTTGATTACGCCACGGATGAAGATACGAGCGGGCCCGATCCGCGTGCGCGTCGCTACGACTTTGCCAAGGATCCGCTCTCTTGGGCGAAGCAGCGCATGGAACTGGCCACCTACCACCGCGGGCGATTGGTGGACAAGTTTGTGAAGGATGGCGAATCGTGGAGCAAGGCTCGACGCGGCTATACGGTGACGCTGGGTATTCAGACTGGCGCTATTTCGATGATGACCAGTTGGGTGGGCGGAGTGCTTGTGAATCGCGACAAGAAGGGCGATCCGGGGAACCGCCTGCCCTTGCAGGTTGTTCCCGCCAAGGATCAGCGCGAGGCACTCAACTGGGTGATAGACAACAGTTTCAACGATGAAGCGTTCGGACTGACTCCCGAGTTGCTCCAGTATCTCAGCAGCGACAAGTGGCTGGATGCGGGCGGATTTGGCGAGGCAATTCAGGAAAGCGCCTGGCCCGTCCACGACCGCATCGGCGGCATTCAGGCCAGCGTGCTGACCATGCTGCTGAATCCGACGACGGTGCGGCGCGTCTACGACAATGAGTACCGCATTCCTGCGGGCGAGGACGCGTTCACGCTGCCCGAACTCATGGAGACCGTCCACAACGCGGTCTGGAAGGAACTCGAGAAGTCTCCCAGCGGCGCGAGCACCCGCAAGCCCTACATCACCAGCCTGCGCCGCAACCTTCAGCACGAGTATGTGGGGCGACTGATCGATCTCACGCTTCCTGCCAACATCTCGGGCGAGGCTGGCAAGGCTGTCAGCAACCTTGCGACGGCTCGCTTGCGGGGCCTCAAGGATCGCATCGACGCGATCATCGGCAAGGATGGCAAGGACAAGAGCGGTCTGGACGACTACAGCTTTGCGCACCTTGCGGAGGCCAAGATTCGCATCGAGAAGGCCCTTGATGCGCAGTACATCTACAACACCAATGACATCAGCGGGGGCGGGTTTGGAGGCTTCTTCTTGTTTGGCAACGCACCAAACCAGCAGCAGCCCAGCCAGTCACCTCCTGAGTGATTTGTTCCAGTGATTTCGGCGATTTTCTTGAAGCATCAGCATCACTTTCACGCGGTCTTGCAAAGGCAAGACCGCGTTTTCTATTGTTCTCGGACATCCAGCATGCAGTGAAGCACCTGGTTGGTCGATGCTGCAAGCATGCATGTTGATGGGATATCAGGTTCGCGATGGCGCGTCACCTGCGAGCGATTGGGTAGCGCGGTGGTGCTGTGCCTGGTGGTGGCTGTGTGCGCGGTTGGGGTTTCGCGGGCCATGGATCAGCCTGGTGCAGCAGCGTCGATGCGCAGGGTCTTTGCGGGACGATCTGAGGCTGTTGTGCTGGCCTCGGGCGTTTGTGCTTTACTGAGTTTGGGGTTTGTTGCGCTGCGCGGTGTGCTCCTGCATCGCTGCGCAATCGAATCGGGCATCGCAGCGACATGGTGGGAGAGTGTGCGGGGCTTTTGCGAGGGGGCGTGTGTTGAACTGGTGTCGTGGCCCGGCAAGGCATGGGCCGATGCGTATCGACAGTGGTTGTGGATGCCCGCTGCGCTCACGACACGCCTGAGGGCGATCGTGACATTTCGAGTCTGCACTGCGATTGGCGGCGTACTTCTGCTGGCGATCGCGACGATGGTGGTCGCACAAGAAAATTGGCAGATTGCTGCGATCGCGGGCGTGGCCTTGTTCGCCGCGGGGGCTGGGGTGTGGAGAAAAGTGCGGAAGGCACGTACGGGGGGCATTGTTGTGCGCACGGGGTCTTTGGTTGGTGTCGCGTTGCTGGCAAGCGGTCTCGACGTTATGAGTGCCGCGATGGTGGCGTGGATCATCGCGGGGGTCGCGCCTGTGGACTTTGGTGCGATCTTCGTGCTGATTGCGCTGGCGAGCGCGGCCAGCACGGTGCCGCTTGGTGCGGGTGTGCTCGACGCGGGCGCGTGGTATGCATTGACGGCGCACTTTGGCGTGCCCACTGGAGAGGCTTTAATATGCGTTGCGACCTATCGGATATGCGGACCTGGCCTGACTTTGTTGCTGGGCGCGGGCAGTGGTGCGGTGCGCTGGTTGGGCAGCACACCTGCGGAACGTGTGGTTAGAGGACGTAAGTCATCTCTCCCATTCGCATTGCAGGATGTGCCAACCGGCACCATCGGCGAAGTCGTTCCAACTGCCTTGAGTTTGGGGTGTTCAGCGAGCGCGAGTGTTACCCCACTTCAGGGGTCAGTCGATACAGCAAATAAGGCTCGTCGGGCAGCTTAGATATGTCAAAGGAGGCATCCGTGCGTCGTGGATTTACACTCATCGAGGTTCTGATCGTTGTGGTGGTGCTGGGCATTCTGGCGGGGATTGTGGCTGTGAACTACGCCGGGACGACCAGCGAGGCACGCCTTGCGATTGCGAAGGACTTCGAGCGGCAACTCCGCAACGGTGTGGCGTTGTACATCTCCAAGATGGGACGTCAACCCCAGTCGTTCTATGCGTTCATGTCGTTTGGGCCGACACCAAGCAGCCAGAGTTTCCTGAGCGTTGACCAGCACATCCGCGGCGAGTTTGACAATCCAGGAGCGGATGTCGGAAAAGACGCGTACACGATTGAGATGCCGTTTCGCGGCGGGGCCATGGCGACGTACACCTACGAAGATGACGGCTCGATCACGGCGGTCTATACAGGGTTTGACAGGTAGGTTGAGCCAGCGAGATAAGGGCTAGGGGGGAGGTCAAGGATTGATGCCGACACCTGCGGGCGTCGCTGGCCTGGTTAGCGCTGTCTTGCGATCCGAGTAGAGCACATAGGGGATGAGGACGTACTCATCAAGTCCAGCGCGTTGCAATGCGCGGTCGAGCAGATGGAACGCAACGTATCGCTCGTTCTCGTCCAAGGCCGTCATAGGGCGATCGGTCGGGGGCGAAATCGCGGGGGCGAAAGGCCCTGGAAATTCGACCTGGACGTTGAACGCGCCGAGAGGGCCATCGAGTGCGGGCTCCTGGCGGGCGATTCGCACGAGTGACGCCGACAACTGAGGGAGAAGTCGGATTGGAAGGCCCTGGTGCAGCGGCACGAGTTGGCCATAGAAGCCGGTGCCTGGGCCTGCAACCGGCTCGGGAAATGAGATGGTCCGCACACGGGTGGGGGAGTTGCCCAGGGCGCGATACGCACCCTCGATGCTGGATGCGGTTGTCCGCACTGGCTGTGCCTTCTCCATCGATTCGTTGTATTGCATCGCGAACGATGGCGCGGGGCGGTACATCGGCAGCAGCCATGTCCGCGCCTGATGCATGGCGAAAGCGAGCACGCACAGCGAGAGTGCGAGGGTCGCGAGGCCCGGGCTGGGGAGCAACTGGCGTGCGAATGAGGATCGTGGGACAACAGACCAAGCGGCTGCGAAGAGGATGAGCGAGTGGATCGTCAGGCGATAGGCAAAGTGCTCCGCCTGATTGGGCAACGCGCCGAAAGATGTGATGCCGACGATGATCAGCCAGATCGTGACGATTGTGATGAAATTGAGAGCATGACGGCGCGAGAACCCGGCCAGATCTCGCAGGCTGAAAGCCTGAGTCAGCCCAATGAGCGTGAGCATGCCACAAACGGCGTCGTAGGCGAGCGGGCCGCCATCAAGAATGCACTTGGTGGCTGCGCATCCGGCGAGGGTGGCGGTACACGCAACACCGAATCGCTGGTTAGCGGGATATCTCGCGACGAGCGAGGGCAGGGCGCGAAGGAAAGATGTGATGGAGGTGAGGAAGCAAACTCCAATTAAGACGGAGAGCCAGGTTGGCACGAACGGCGCATAGGGAGCGCCGGTGTCGAAGTTATTTTTGAGATGCCCGAGACCAAGCCAATCGATCGAGAGGGCGATGATCGCCTTGCTGGTGTGCGTGTGGACGATGCTGTTGATGGAATTACGCCCGTGCAGCCAGTGGAGCGTTGGCGCATCGACGGGAAGGTTCAAGCGCGTGACATAGAACGCGTACGAACCGATTGCGCCGACAAGGCCAATACCTAGCGCGAACCAGAAGGCTCGGAGTGTGCGGGCGACGGGCACTGTCGAGCTTCGCGTTGCAATCGCGAGGCGGACCATGGACGCAATCGCGAAGCCCAGCAGGAAGATGATCTTGCCCGCCGAGACGCCATGGCAGAGTTGTGCCAATGCAAAGTGGAGCGGCACATGCAGGACCGGCACGGAGAGATAGGCGATGGCCAGGATGAGAGCGGCCAGCGCCGTGAGTATGTAGGAACGGCCTTGCACACATGCTGTATCGGTTCCAAAGTCAGCGGGCCGACAGCAGTTCTCTGGGGCGTTGGCGGCCTAGCGCGATTGCTGTCGGCGTGGCGGCGGCGATGCACATGAAGGCGACGAAGAGCCAGCCCAGCGCGATCGCGAAGAGGGGCGGCTGGAGTCGCATGTCGATGCCCCAGATGTTGGCATTGAGGCGGATGCCACCGAAGGCACCTTGCAGACCCATCAGCGTGCCCAGCACGCAGGCGGTGATGGTGATAATCAGGGCCTCGGCGAGGATGAGGCGGGTGAGCATGTGGTTGGAGGCGCCCAGGGCGCGGAGGACGCCAAACTCGTAGCGTCGTGCGTGGACGCCCGCGATGACAAGATTAGCGACGCCAAAGCAGGCGACGAGCATGGCGAAAATGGCGATCGCGCTGGTGATCTTGAGCGTGGTTTCCATGAAGCCCATGATGGTGTTCTTGATCTGCCGACCGCTACCTGCATTCAGAAGACCAAAGGGCTGGAGTTTCTCGCGGACTTGTCGCATCGAGGCATCGTCGGAAAGGCCCGATTGAGATTCAGGCTTGATGGAGAACTGAATCAGGCCGATGCTGTCGGCGCCGAACTTGGCCTTGAGATCACTGCGACTGCCAAAGACGGCGTGGACGCGCTGCTCGGTGGCGAAGTCCTCGGAGACATCGAAGAAGTTGTTGGCCACTTCGAGGCCCGGGCTGGAAACCACGCCCACGACCTCAAAGCGATGTTCCTTGCCGGCATCATCCCAGCAGACAAACTCGCCACCGATGCCCATGTTTCGGGCGACGAAGAACTCCTTGGCGACGATCACGGCGCCGCCCGCGTCGAGTTTCTTGCGAGCGGCCTGCTCGTCGCCTTGGATCCATGTGATCGTGCTCATGCGAAAGAAGGACTCGGGATCAAAGGCTACGAAGAACGTCTTGACGCGCGTGAGGCCCTTCACGCCAAAGGCCTCGGTTTCCACGGGGTGCAGGCTGATGGCGCAGGTGTCGGTGATGAAGGGAAGTTCGCGCAGGGCTGCCTCTGCTTCGGGCGGCATCGCCAGCCCAGCGGCGAATCCATCGGGGAACTGGATGCGGTCGATCCAGTCGCGCATGGCAGCGGCGCCTTGCGTCCAGATCGCGACCATGAGAGCGAGGCCAGCCATCATGGCGCTGCTGGTAAAGCCGAAGCGGAAGGGCGTGGCGCGGACGCTGCGGGAGAGGAGTTTGGGTGGCAGGGCGAGCACGACTTCGAGCAGGGGCGACGCGACGCGTGCGACGATCATCGCAGCGGGCACACCCATGAAGAAGTAACCAATCATCAGGGCGGGCAGGCCCAGCGAGACATAGGCATAAAAGATGTAGTCGGGGTCGGTCAGTAGTGTGAAAATGCTCAGGTGGATCAGTACGCCCGCAAGGCCCAGCACGGTGATGATCGCGATCGTGCGCGGGCGAGCGGGGACGGATCGTGCGGCCAGAGCCTTGAGCGGGGTGACGCGTGAGGCTTGGAAAGCGGGTAGTGACGCGCCGACCAGACCCGCGAAGATTGCTCCGCAGGAGGCGATCGCCACCCGATCCCAAAGCACCACGGGCGAGGCCATCAGGCGATCCTCATAGTGAGTCAGCATCGCGACCGCCGCGGCGACCCCCAGAGGAATGCCAATGGCACTGCCGAGGATGCCCAGAATACCGCCAGCGAAGAGTTGCGAGATGGCGAGTTGCCAGCGCGAGGCACCGATGCAGCGGAGCATGGCTAGTTCACGTTGGCGCTCGGTGATGCCGACCGACAGGCCAGTCATAATGATGAAGCCCGCGGCGAGGAAGGCCATAAGGTTGCCCAGCAGGAAGCCCAGTTCGTTGGCTTGAGCGCCCTTGTCAAACCCACTGGTGATTTTTTCACTGGTCTGAGCGAGAGCGGTTTCGGGCAAGCGTGGGGTGATTGTGTCGACGAACTGCAAGGGTGTGATGCCTGATTCAGGATCGAGCACGAGATCGATGCGAGTCAGGCCGCCACTGAGTTTGGCGGCTTTTTCCAGGCCCTGGATCGTCATGTAGCCCCAGGGTGCTCCGCCCAGCGGGGGCGGCTCTGCGATGCCGACGACGGTGAGGCGCCGGGCCTTGTCGCCGAACCGGACCAGTTCGACCCAATCATCCGGTCGGGGCGTGCTTTGGGCGTTGAGTTCGTCGGCTTTGGCGGCGGTGGGCACGCTGGCGGGGCCTGGATTGGCTCGCGAAACTTCACCCGAGCCACGGGCCAGGAGCGAGAGGCCGATCTGGCCAATGCCCACGGTGGTGTTTTCTTTCGAGAGACGTGTCGCGAGCGTCTGATCGAGCACGATTTCATCGTCGGCCTGGGCATTGCGTCCCGAAAGCAACTTGATGCGACGCACTTTGGCATCTTGCTCAGCATCCACACCTGTGACGCGCGCGGTGATCTGAAAAACTTCGACGGTCAGGCGATGGGTTTCGTCGAGCGCTCCCTCGTTTTTTTTCCAGACGGGCTTGCCGAATCGCAGCGAGAGTGCCGATTCCAGGCGGGGGGAGGCGACCATGACACCTGGCATCGCCCGGACTTCGCGCAGGAGCGCGCTATCGAAAGTCTTGCCACTGCCGCGCGACTGGATCCGGGCATCGGCGTTGCCGACGATGGCCGTGACGCGGCCCTGGAGCGCGGCTCGCAGCGAGCCCATGGCGACGCTGACCGCGCTGACGAGCAGGGCGGAGAGCGCGATCACGAGCACGAGCAGCAGCGACCTAGTTCGTCGTTGCCACAAGCTGCTGGTAGCGAGTCGCCACGCCGCCCGCATCAAGGCCCTCCGTTTCTATGGTTGCCTTCATGCGTCCGTCCTGAAGCACGAAGACGCGCGAGCAGAATGCCGCGGCCGCTGGTTCGTGCGTGACCATCAGCACCAGCAAGTTCTGCTCCCGGGCTATCTCTGCGAGCAGGGCCCAGAGTTTGGCGCTGCTGGCGGAATCGAGGTTGCCGGTGGGTTCGTCGGCGAGGAGCAGTGGGGGAGAATACAGCAAGGCGCGAGCGATGGCGACGCGCTGCTGTTCACCGCCTGAAAGAGCATCGGGGCGATGGGTTGCACGCTGGGCGATGCCCAGTTGTTCCATGAGGGCCGAACTGCGGGCACGGAGTTTGGTCGGATCGTCACCATCCAGCAGGCCCGGCAATTCGACGTTCTCCTGAGCGGTGAGCGTGGGAATGAGGTTGAACTGCTGGAAGACGATGCCGATCTGCTTGCGACGGAAAATCGTCGCCTCGCGCTCGCTGAGATTGTGCAGGGAGCGCGGACCATCCTTGCTAGCAAGAGTGATCGTGCCTTGGTCTGGGCGGTCGAGCGTGGCGAGCAGGTGGAGGAGTGTGCTCTTGCCACTGCCGCTGGCACCCATGATGGCGTAGAAGCCTGGCTTTTCAATGCAAAGGTCTACGCCTCGCAGCGCGGGAACGCTGCGATTGGCGAGGGGGTAGGCCTTGTGGAGGTTGGAGCAGGAAAGCAGCAACAAGAAAACTCAAAGCCAACAGACGTTCAGAATCATGGTCGCATTGGAGGATTGGGTTTACAACATCTACGCCTTCGGAGTTCGCTACTTCACAGATTCACAAGGAGTCTGTGGGTATGAGTCTGGGGGCAGACGACGAATCGCTATTCGATTCGTGAGCAATTCAATGGCTTTTGTCATACTCCGCCGCGACGACGCAGTCGCCCAGTTTGCCCTTGCCAGTCACTTTGACCTTGATCAGCCAGCCCTTGCCAAATGGGTCGGTATTGAGCAGGCTTGGATCCTTGACCGCTGCTACGTTGACCTCGATGATCTCGCCATCGACCATGCAATAGATGTCGCTGGTGGTCTTGACGCTCTCGACCTCGCCCACGATCTCACCCGCCTTGAACGTGGTACCCGGCTTTTTCATTTCGACGTAGGTGACATCGGTCAACTGATCGACGGCGAACTGCGTGAGGCCCAGCGTGAGGGTGTCGCCTTCGCTCTTGTGCCATTCGTGCGAGGCGGAATAGACGCGATCGGTTGGTGCAGCCATTGGTGATTCCTGTGAGTGGACCAGACGGTAGGCGGGAGCGCCGAAAAACGATCGTGAAGGTGCGGAAGTTTCGCGCGAGAATCAATGCCCAACGCTTGATCGAGTCTTGGCCCGTGATGGACTTGAAGGTTCCAAACGCCAGCAAGCGACCTTGATCATTCTCACCACGCCGCGCGTCCACCCCCGATACACTCGCGCACTCGCATGATTCTCACTCTTTCGGCACGATGCTTGCGTTCGATGCTCTTGCCGCCCGGTAAGGGCAAAAAACCGCAATTGGACCTTCTGGATCTTCCCAAGTACACCCGCGAAACGCTGGGCTTGTCGGGAGTCAACTTTTCCACGGACTTGCTTGCGGGCGCGGACCGCACACGCCTGGAGAACATCCGCGAGCGGGCCGACCGCAGCGGGTGCGCCTGCCTGCTGCTGGTTGAGATGGATCCGCAGGATTTTGGCAGCACCAATGAATCGACGGTCGGCGCTGCCACGGAGCGGGCGATTCGCGTGGTACAGGCGGCCCAGATACTTGGATGCTCCGCCGCGAGCATCAAGGTCAAGGCGAGCGATGATGACAACGCGTTGGCCCGTGCCGCCGCGGCGCTCAAGCCGGTGGTCGAGCGGGCCGAGAGGCTCGACATCAACCTCCTGATTTCTCCGCATACAGGGCTTACCGAGCGTCCCGAGCGTGTGACCGAACTGCTCAAGAAGGTCGGCGGCTTCCGCATCGGCACCTATCCAGACTTTGAAACCGCCGCCCAGTCCAAGGATCCCTCCGCATACTTGCATCGCCTGACACCCTATGCGACGGCGGTCTGCGCCACCACCATGAGGCTAGTTGATCCGTCGGCGATCGTGCCACCCAAAGCATCTCCTGCTGCTGAGATTGAGACGCCCAAGGCCAAGGGCAAGAAAGGCGCGAAGGCTGGTAGTGCGGTGCCAGCCGATCCCCAAGAAGCCATCGAAGAGACCAAGGGTAAAAAGGGCAAGGGCAAGAAGGGTTCGGTCGCTGCACCGCCGCCGGTTGAGGTGGAGGATGACTCCGCAGTGATCGACGATACCGAGTTAGACGAACTTGAAGCCCTGATCGATGAGGCCATCGCCGAGGATGAAGGGCCTCAGATCACCATCTATCGGCATGAGCCTTATGACCTTGCGGCCATGGTTATGGCGATTTCTTCGGTGGGGTATGACGGTCCGCTCTCGATTGACTATCGCGGCAAAGAGGAAGTCACTCAGGCGATTATCCAGTCGCGTGACACGCTTTTGGGGATGATTGCGGCCGCGAAGGCAGCTGGCTGAAGGACATGGGTAGCTTACCCGCCGTCTGTTTCCCCCTGCCACATTCCCCCACTGCCCCAAGCCCTGCTATTTCCCGCACCTTGGTCCAACTCACGGCGAACAATGAATCGGGGGGTCTTGGAGCGCCATAGTGAGTCAGACACTCCTTTCCGCGACCGCTATGCTGCGTCCCGTGGAGGTGCTGCCTCCTGCGCTCGCCACGGCGTTGCCCGATTTGCCCGCCCTCGACACGCCACCGGAGACTCGCCACCGCATGTTCCGTCTCGACCAGGACATGATCATCACCATCGACGGCCCCGCCGCGAGTGGCAAGACCGCGACGGCCGAGGCGCTCGCACAGGAACTGGGCCTTCAGGTGCTGTCGACCGGTGCGATGTATCGCTGCGCGACGGCGATTGCGATGGAGCACAATATCGCACGCGAGCACACGTTTCGTCTGATCGAAGTGGTGCGTGCGTCGCACATGCACTTTGACTGGCACACCAAGACGCCCGAGGGTCGTCCCAGTCCGGAGATCATCGCCTTCGGTCGCAGTTATGCCAAGCGAATCACCGATGAGGATGTGACCAGCCGGGTGTCGGAGTATTCCGAGGTGATCCAATTACGTGAGTTGATGGTGGGCATGCAACGCGATATCTCAAGAGCTCACAAGCGGCTGGTGAGTGAGGGGCGTGATCAGGGCTCGGTGGTGTTCCCGGATTCTCGCGTCAAGTTCTATCTGTTTGCCTCAGCTCGGGTGCGGGCGGAGCGTCGGCGCCAGCAGTTGCTCGCCAAGAAGGGCATTGATAGGTCCGTCGAGGAACTCGAAACCGAGATCGCGGCCCGTGACGAGAACGATCGCAAGAAACCCTATGGGGCGCTGGTCTGCCCGCCCGGCGCTCAAAGTATCGATTCCAGTGTGATGACCCTGGACGATGTAGTAGCGACGATGCGGACTTACGTTATCGCACAGGCAAGGCATTAGGGGTTGGGGATTTGGGGGAGATGTCCGGATTGGTCGCGGTGTCTCAAACAAGAATTGTCTTGAGGCGTACGCCCTGGGGGTTTCGAATAATGAACCAATCTTCTTCAAAAGCCGCGGGTTCCAAAGTCCCGGGTTTACAGGCCCAGAGTTCAAAAGTTCCCGGTGAAACTCTGGTCAAGGCAGGAGCGACGCGAGAGGCTGCGAGCGGGCCTGCTGGCGGCTTCGATGAATCGTCGTTGCTCGCTCGCCTGCGTGCTGGCGAAGAACGCGCATATGACGAGATTGCCGAGAAGTTTGCGGGATTGCTCTACGGCACGGCTCGCCGGATGCTGGGCAACGATCAGGACGCGGCGGATGCGGTTCAGGATGCGATGCTGGGAGTTTTTCGCAACATTGCCCAATTCGACGGGCGCTCGCGACTGAGCACGTGGATGACGCGGATCGTGATCAATAAGTGCCTGATGAAGCTCCGAACCAGACGTAGACGTCCGGAATGTTCGATCGAAGGCCTGCTTCCGACCTTCAAAGACGATGGACACCCGACGAAGTGGACGTGCCATTGGCGGGCCGAGAACGCGATGGATCGGGAACAAACGTTGGCACTTGTTCGCGAAAAGATCGAAGAATTGCCAGATCAGTATCGAGAAGTGTTACTTCTGCGTGATTTCCAGCAACTATCCACGGAAGATGTTGCAGAAGCCCTTGGTGATACGCCCAACGCTGTGAAGGTGCGGCTGCACCGTGCTCGCCAGGCACTCAAAGCTTTGCTGGATCCGCACCTGCAAGTTGATGCATGAACCTGAAAGTGGAGACCCGCGCATGAACGAAACCGATCAATCAATGACATGCAAGGAGGTCGACTCGTTCCTGATGGACTATCTCGAAGGCGAATTGGGCCCGCGAGAGAAACTGTTGTTCGAGGGTCACTTGGGCGAATGCGCTTCTTGCGCACGCTACATGGAGCAGTACCAGCGGACAATCCAGTTGGGACGCGATGCCCTTGCCTCGGGTCCAGATCATGGCGATGATCCGGCGACGGGCCATGTGCCCGCAGGATTGCTGGATGCCATCAAGGCGGCACGCCAAGCACATGGTTCATAACTGCCCGCGAGGCCCTTTCTGCATGGACCTTTGCATGAAGGGCAAGCGCGGATGAAATGTGCCAGCTACGTCCCTGCTATGGATTGGCAACGTGCTTCGATAGACGTGATCATTTTGCGGGCGTTTCATCGCCACTACTTTCCAATGGCAATCCGGTCATGCCGGGAACAACTGCCGCGCTCACGACCTGGTCGCCCTCATCGACGCGTGCCACTCGCACGCCCTGGCTGCCTCGTCCACACTCGCGGATGTCATCGGCGGGCATGCGCACCAGTTGGCCACCTTTGGTAATGACGACCAGGTCTTCGCCCGGTGTCATGCCCAAGGCCGCGACGCTCTGGCCATTCTTGTCGGTGAGGTTGATATCGACGCGACCCTTGCCACCACGGCTCTGGCTGCGCGGCTTGCCGTTCTCTGGTTGAACGCGGTACTCATCGATCGGTGTTCGCTTGCCGAAGCCCTTGTTGGTGATGGTGAGCAGGCACATGGTTGCATCGACTGTCACGGTGTCGCCCTCGCTGTCGTTCTTCATTGCAACCCGAACCACGCCGATCACTTCATCCTCCTCGGCGAGCTCGATGCCCTTGACACCAGCAGCGGCCCGACCCATGTCGCGCGCATCGGTCTCGGGGAAGCGGATGCACTGGCCCAGTTTGGTCACGAGCATCAGGTCATCGTTACCGTCGGTGAGGGTCACGGCGAGCAGGCTGTCGCCCTCCTTGAGGCCCACGGCAATCAGTCCCGAGTTTCGCACGTTGGCGTAGGCCTTGAGGGCAGTCCGCTTGACGATGCCCCCTTTGCTGACGAACGTGAGGTAGTTGCTGCCCGCCTCGAAGTTCTTGATGGAAAGGTAAGTGCAGGTTTTTTCGCCCTGCTTGAGGTCCAGCAGATTGACGATGTTGCGCCCCGCGCTGGTGCGGGACATTTCAGGTATCTGATACACCTTCATCGCGAAGACGCGGCCCGAGTCGGTGAAGCACATCAGGTCGTCGTGGGTGCCAGCGACAAAGACATGCTCGATGAAGTCCTCGTCACGGGTTTCGCTTGCGCGGATGCCGCGGCCGCCTCTGCCTTGCTGGCGATAGGTGTCCAGTGGTACGCGCTTGACATAGCCGGTGTGGCTGATGGTGACAGCGACATCCTCGACGGGAATGAGAGCCGCGATGTGGATGTCGGTGTCGGTGTCTTCGATGCGGGTGAGACGCGGGGAGTTGAAGCGGGCACGCATGACCTCGCAATCGGCCCGGACCATGGCAAGGATGCGGGCACGGTCGCTCAGGATGGCCTCGAAACCTTCGATCTGCGATGAGACTTCGCGGTAGTCGTTGGTGAGTCGCTCGATCTCAAGGCCCACAAGTTGGATCAGTCGCATGTTGCCGATGGTTTCGGCCTGCACGCGCGTCAGCGAGACGCCACCTGCGCCGCTGGCCTCGATGCGCTTCCAGAGGCGCTGGGGAATCTTGTCGGCGAACTTATGGTTTGTGGGGATGCGGAAGGCCTTGGCCATGAGGCGTTGGATGGCCTCCTCGCGGGTCTTGCTGGCGCGAATCTCGCGGATGACCTCGTCGATATCGCAGACCGCGTAGATCATGCCTTCCAGAACATGGGCCCGCTTCTTGGCTTCGCGCAGCAGATACTCGGTGCGCCGGCGGATGACATCCTCTCGATGCTGGATGTAGCAGTCCAGCATCTCACGCAGCGTCAGGGTGCGGGGCTGGTGGCTGACCAGCGCGATGTTCATGATGCTGAAGGTCTGCTGGAGGGGCGTGAACTGATAGAGTTGGTTCTCGATCACGCGAGCGTCGGCACCTTTTTTGAGTTCGATCACGACGCGGGTCTGTGCCTCGCGACCGCTCTCGTTGCGCACGTCGGAGACATCCTGGATCTTCTCTTCCTTCACGGCTTCAACGATCCACTCGACCAGATTGGTCTGGTCGAGCATGTAGGGGATTTCATCGATCACCAGTTGCTGGCGATCCTTGCCGATTTCCTCGACGTGGCAGGAGCCGCGCACGGAGACCTTGCCACGTCCGGTGGCATAGGCATCGAGGATTCCACGACGACCATGGAGGACGCCTCCCGTGGGGAAGTCAGGCCCCTTGATGCCTTGACGCACGATTCGCTTTGCATCGTTGCCAACATTGCCATCCTTACCATCGTTGTCATCAATCGTTTCGGTTGACTCGACATCCGTCATCAGTTCTTCGAGCGTGATCTTGGGATTGTCGATGACGCGGATCAGGCTATCGAAGACCTCGGTAGGGTTCTGAGGCGGCAGGCTGGTTGCCATGCCCACGGCAATGCCGATGCCCCCGTTGATAAGCAGATTGGGAAACTTGCCCGGAAGCACAGTGGGCTCCATCAGGCGGTCGTCGTAGTTGGGCTGGAAGTTGACGGTGTCGAGGTTCAGATCCGCCAGCATCTCGACCGCTGCCTGCGTCATGCGGGCTTCGGTGTATCGCTCAGCGGCGGGGGGATCGCCCGCGATTGATCCGAAGTTGCCCTGCGGATCAACCAGCGGCACACGCATGCGCCACTTCTGGCCCAGGAAAACCATAACGCCGTACAGCGCTGCGGTTCCGTGCGGGTGGTAATTGCCGGAGGCATCGCCGACGATCTTTGCACACTTGTAGTGCTTGCGATTGGGATACAACTTCAGATCGTTCATCGCGACCAGCACGCGACGCTGGGATGGCTTCAGTCCGTCGCGGACATCGGGCAAGGCCCGGTCCATGATGGTGCTCATGGCATAGGTGAGGTAGCTGTCCTTGAGTTCGCGCTGGATGTCCTGCTCGACCACACGCAGGCCAGGATGGGGCGGCGCGACGGGGGTGGCTATCGGTGCCGCATCCGAAGGCGGACCGCCCGGAGTTTCGGGGTCGGGGGTGCGCAGAACCCAGTCCGTTGGGAAGAATCTGGCCATGTCTTGGGATCGCTCCTGGTTCGCCCTTTTGCGGGGCGATTATGCTCGATCCATCATAGGTTGGTGGGCGGATTTCTGCCGGGATTTGGGGCTGGTTGGGGGTGGAAAAGGTTCAGAATTTCTGCCTGGCCCGGGCGGGTGAAAGTGTGTACAAAGGGCAAAGAAAAAACCGACCGGCGTTTGGCCGATCGGTCGTTGGAGTCATTCGTGGTCGCAGGCTACGGGTTGTTCTTCAGTTGGTTGACTCGCCTACCTGCCAACGCAGGAAGGCGACGATGCTCGCGTTTGCGCCGAGGATGTCCTTGACCTTCTTGGTG
>CAYRPC010000013.1:0-12664 GCA_964425995.1 uncultured Phycisphaeraceae bacterium | reverse complement strand
TCTTGGTGGGGTCCATGATGAAGGGCTGCTCCAGCAGTGCAACTTCCTCGAAAAACTTGCGCATGCCGCCCTCGACCATTTTCTCGGCGATTTCCTTGGGCTTCCCGCTCTCGATTGCCTGGCTGATGCGGAAGTTGCGTTCCTTGTCCAGCACGTGCTGGGGTATGTCGTTGGCAGAGATACCCGCAGGACGTGGCACGGCGGCGGTGATGTGCATGCAAATCTGGCGGAGGGTTTCGTCGTTCACGCTGCCGGTCGCCTGGACGAGCACGCCGGTCTTGCCGTCGTGGTGGACGTAGGAGCCGAAGGCGCCGCTGCCTGGATCCTGCGTGAGTTTGTGGGCACGGGCCATGCTGATGTTCTCGCTGGTGGAAATGCGGATGTCATCAACCTTTGCCTTGATGTCGCCCTCTGCTGGGACATCTCCGGCGTGATGTTTGATAGCGAGTTCGGCGATGGCCTTGGCGGTGTTGATGAACTTCTCGTTCTTGGCCGTGAAGTCGGTCTCGGAGCGGAGTTCGACGATCGTGGCGGCCTCGCGGGTCTGGAAGATGGCGATGCGACCCTCGCCAGCGGCGCGGTCGGTCTTGGTGTCCATCTTGCCCTTGAGCTGCTTGCGAAGCAGGTCCTCAGCGGCATCCAAGTTTCCCTTGGTCTCGATCAGCGCGGTCTTACAGGCCATCATGGGCAGGCCCGTTCGGTCGCGGAGTTTCATCACGTCCTTGGCGTTCAGTTCCATTGCTTGCTCCGTCGGTCAAAATTATCTGGCAAAATGCTCTGGCGAAATTGATCTGGTCTTGGAAGGGTCGAATACGCAGAGACAGCGAGGTCAGCAGGAAGAAGGTCAAAGGGAAGAAAGAATGACGGATGAAGAGACCAGGCTTGCTATCTGCCTTGCCGTCACCGTTTCAGCCCATCGACTCCTCATCCCGCTACTATTTTCTCTGATTGATTGCTTTAATCTACAGGGTTGATGTGATGGATCAGCCGTTGGCAGGTGTCGCGGCTGGCTCGTCGGCTCGGAACGAAGCGCGGCTGCTGCGCCGACGGGGCTTGTCGCCGCCGCCAGCCGAGCCATCGCCCGCCATGCCGCCGTCGCCCTGGGGCTTGTTGCCCTCGGTGGCTCGTGCGTTGGCCGCGAGGTTCTGCTCGCGGGTCGAGCGACCCTCGGCGCAGGCCAAGCAGAGTTCACGCAGGACGACATCAATCGAACGCATGCTGTCGTCATTGCCGGGAATCGGGATGTCAACCATTTCGGGGTCGCCATCGGTGTCGATGAGGGCGATGGTCGGGATGCCCAGCTTGCGTGCCTCGCGAAGTGCGGTGGTTTCGCTCTTGACATCGATCACAACCATCACTCCGGGCAACTTGTCCATGTTGCGGATGCCCGACAGGTTGCGGCTGATCTTCTTCTGCTCGCGCTTGAGCATCGATTCCATTTTCTTGGAATAGCTCGCGAAGTTGTCGTTGGCGGCGATGGTGTCCAATTCGTCGAGGCGCTTGAGGCGAAGGCGGATGGTGCGGAAGTTGGTCAGTGTGCCACCCAGCCAGCGCTCCGAGACATAGTGCATCTTGACATCGGGCACGCGGGTTTCTAGGACGCTCTTGGCCTGGCGCTTGGTGCCGACGAAGCACACGTCCTTACCCTCGGCGACGGTCTTGGCGATAAACTTCTTCGCCAGCAGGAGGCCCTTGACGGTCTCTTTGATATCGATGATGTGGATGCCGTTGCGCTTGCCGTAGATGTACGGGGCCATCTTCGGGTTCCAGCCACTGGAACGCTGTCCGAAGTGAATACCGGCTTCGATCAAGTCCTGAACGAGTGTGTTCGCCATGGGCGACTCCTAAAACAGCGACACCGGCGGGGAGGAGACTGGTCTTAGGCTCACGGTACAACCGCGAATCCAAGCCACCCAGCACAAGGGCGCTTCGTGTGGTGCATTCACCCGGCCAGGGAATCTTTTCCAAGGCTCGCAGCCTGCGAACGGGCGAAAGCGAGAAACGAACCATCGCAAGAGATTACTCGCGAGAAAGTCCGCCAGTCTGCGGACCTTCATGCCATGATAGCACGGATGTCTTGGAAAAGTGTTGTGCTTGGCTGCGTAGAGGACGGTTGCTAGTTGGTGTTTTTTGCGCATCGCGGCACCAATGTCCCGCATAGTTATCCTAATAAAACACAAACAGATTCGGGCATTCCCCCTCGTTCACAGATCAATGCGCACAGTCCCGAAACGATGCTCAGGTAACTCCTCAAGAACACCGAAGTTCAGTTTGCCCGCGAATGCGTGTGCATTCGCGTGCAAAGAGGATCGCTCAGAATGAGTTCCGTGATTGTGCGCAAGGCGATTCGACACGACGTGGCTATTCGAGCCGCGATTCGCGTTGCGCCCGTTCATGCGGACATTGTTCGGCTCTCCAATAGTTCGTCTGCTCAGAATGGCTGGCTCGTTGTCGACTGCATCGACGCATCCCTGAGTGGCCTGGGCTTCATCGCCACGACTTTTTTCCCCCGAATGACACGCATCGAGGCACGTCTGCATCGAGGCGCCGAGGGTGAGGAAGTTCTTGTCGAGTGCCCTTGCATCATCCGGCGCGTCATCATGACCGACCGTCGCCCCGCATACCACCTTGGCTGCTCCTTTGGTGATATGAGTCCTGAAGTCCAAGCCAAGATCGAAGCAATCCTGAACAGCCTGGATGAAACGGGCTGATCCGATCAAGACCTCGTTTGCTAAGAAAGGAAGACTGGTGCTCGATTCGCGGAACTTCATAGTGCGCACATTGCTGGCCGACGGCCTCATCACCGAGGCCGACTTGCAGCGCGCACAACAGCACGCGATGACCACGGGCTGCGATCTATTGGACTCCATGGTCCAGTTGGGCATCGCCACCAGCCGGCGGCTGGCCATCGCGAACGCCAAGATCTGCGAGTACCCATTCGTCGACCTCCAGCACTTTGACATCGACCTTCGCAATGCCCGTGCGATTCCGCGAGTTGTTGCTGAGCGACTCACCGCCTTTCCCCTCTTCTGCGTCGATGGCATCGCTACCGTCGCCCTGCTCGACCCGTTGAACCTCCAGGCCATCGACCAGCTCCGCCAACTGCTGCGCTGCGATGTCGATCCGGTGGTCGCTGATGGCGAGGAACTGCGTTCGCTCATCACCCGCGCGTACGCGCTTGCCCAGCACGCTGAGGACGCGCCCATCGATGCACCGGGCGAAGAACAACTGACCACTGGCGATGAGCCGATTGTCGCTGCGGTCAATCAGATACTCAGCGGTGCTGCAGACAGCGGCGCCTCTGATGTGCATGTGAACCCTGAGGAGCGAGACCTCCTGCTCCGCTACCGCGTCGACGGGCTCCTGCACAAGCAACAAGGTCCTCCTCGCAGCGCCCATGAGGCCATCGTTCAGCGATTGAAGGTCATGGCCCGGTTGGACATGACCCAGACAAGAAAGCCCCAGGACGGTAAGTTCCGCTTCAAGCACAATAGCGAAGCGATTGACGTTCGACTTTCCATCACGCCAACCATTCATGGCGAGAACGTCGTCATGCGACTTCTCAGGGGTGTCGGGCGCATCGGCACCATCGAAGAGATGGGCATGCCCCACGACATGCGCGTCGCCTTCGAGGAGATCATCGATCAACCCCACGGCATCGTGCTGGTCACTGGCCCCACGGGCAGTGGCAAGACCACCACCCTCTACACGGCCCTCAATCGTCTAAACACCGCCGATGTCAACATCATGACTATCGAGGATCCCGTCGAGATTCGCCTTCCGATGGTGCGACAGGTCCAGGCGAATCCCGAGATCGGACTCACCTTTGCCAGCGCGCTTCGCAGCTTTCTGCGTCAGGATCCGGACATCATTCTGGTAGGCGAAATACGCGATGACGAAACCGCCAAGATCGCTGTGCAGGCGGCCCAGACGGGCCACCTGGTCTTCTCGACGCTGCACACCAACGATGCCATCGCCACCATCGAACGCCTTGTCAACATGGGTGTCCCTTCCTATCTCGTCGGCTCCACGCTGCTGGCAGCGATCTCGCAGCGACTGGTTCGCAAACTGTGCCCGCTGTGCTGCGCCCGCGAGACCGACATCACGCTGCTGCGACGCGTTCCGACCGAATTGAGCGATGGCACGTTCAAGACTCATGTGGGGTGCGGAGTCTGCCGAGGCATCGGCTACAGCGGTCGACTTGCGATCTTCGAGATGCTTCGAATGACCCACCGTCTCCGCCCGCTCGTCGAATATAAGGCACCTGCTATCGACATCCTCGATGCTGCACGAGCCGACGGCTTCCGCTCCCTCTTTTACAACGGCATCGTGAAGGCACGCGAAGGCATCACATCGCTGGGCGAGGTGTCGCACTTTGCTCAACAAATGGTTGCCGACGATGTGCTCATCGCACCAATGCAAGCAAGCCCGACAACGAACATGGAGAAGGCCGCATGAGCATCACCATGTACAAGTACGCTGCGCTCAACGCGCAGGGTCAGAAGACCACCGGCACGATTCGAGCCGGGAGCGAGCAGGAGGCGTATCGCAAGATCAACGCTTCGGGTCTTACGCCCGTCTCGCTCGATGTTGTTCGCAGTGGGGGCAGCGCTTTCTCGTTGCAGCGCATCTCCGCTCAGGATGTGGTCAACTTCACACGCGAACTTGCCGTACTCGTCGAGGCCAAGATTCCGCTCGAACGTGGACTTATTTCGATCGCAGAGCACGAGACCAAGGCCCCGCTCGCCGCGATGATCCGCGATATCGCGATGCAGATCGAGTCGGGTATTCCCATTACGCAAGCGATGGAGAAGCACGAGCGAGTCTTTGGACAGGTCTACATCAGCACAATGCGAGCCGCCGAAAAGTCAGGCAATCTCCAGGACGTGACACAGCACCTTGCGGAGATGCTCGAGAAGCAGATGGAAACCCGCCAGCAGGTTGTTCGGGCCATGACGTACCCGATCATCGTGCTGTGCATGATCGTCTCGGCCCTCTCCGTGATCATCGGCTTTGTTGTTCCAAAGTTCTCCAAGACATTCGCCGCCAGCGGCAGCCAACTTCCAGTCCCAACCCGGATCGTTCAGGCCATCGGCGCGAACGTTCATGACTACTGGTGGGTCTATGCGAGCCTCGGAGCCGCGGCCATCGTCGGCTGGATCGCCGCGTGGCAGCACCCCAAGGGCCGTCTCACGCTTGAAAACTTTCTCTCGCGGCTGCCTTACATCGGGCGTGTGCTCGTTGCCCACGCATCCGCCCGTTTCGCTCGCGTCATGAGTATCGGTCTGGCCTCGGGTCTTGACATCATCGAGTCGATTCAGGTTGCTGGACATGCAACGGGCCGTCCTGTCTTTGCCAACGACTGTGACACGATGGCCCAGCGTCTACGCAGTGGCGACCGGCTGGCTGATGTATTGCAGGTCACGCGCTACCTGCCCCCGTTTGCCCGACGCATGATCGGTGCGGGCAAGGATAGCAAGGAAGTCTCACGGGCCTGCGATATCGTGGCTCGCCACTACGACCGCGAGGCCAGCAACCTTACGAAGAATGTGAACACGATCGTCGAGCCGATCATGACTGTCGGTCTTGCCGCGATTGTGCTGGTTGTGGCCCTGGCTGTCTTCCTTCCGATGTGGCAGATGGCACGCATCAAGCGGTGAACATCAGGCGATGCGTATGAGGCGGTGAAAATCAGTCGGTGAAACTTGCAATCGCTTGCATCAGACAACTTCTAGGACCACTCCGCGTTCCAGTGGTGCGTTGATCACGCTTGTAACGAGTGTCGTGCATCAAGTTCGCTCAGATCGCGATGGTTCACTGCACAGCCCAGCGCGGATACTCGACCATTGCATTATGCCTCGCTGCGCGCTCGATCGTCGCCTGTTCCTCCGCAAAGCTTTCACGCTGTTGGAAGTCATGATCGTTGTCGTGATCCTTGGCATCCTTGCCGCCATTGTCGTTCCGCAATTCAGCAGCGCCACCGACGATGCCAAGGCCAGCGCACTGCGATCCGGTCTTGCGGGCGTCCGTTCTGCCGTCGCGGGATATCGCGCCAATGCGATCCTGGCGGGCACCGATCCGTATCCCACGCTAGTGCAACTGACGGCGGAAGGCATGGTCCTTCAGGGCGGGCTACCCGAGAATCCCTTCAACAAACGCAGCAGCGTCCAGACCGTCAACCGCTCCCAGGCCGACAACCGAGCGGTCATCAATGAATCCTCGGTCGGCTGGAACTACTTCGCCGACAATGCCTCCAACCCACCAATCGCGATCTTCTATGCCAACAGCGACGACAGCGCTGGTGTCGATGCAAGTAACTCGCCACTTGCCGCAAACGACTATTGATGCTTCGAACATCCCCCTGACCAAACGCGTGAACCACCGTCCCACCCAACTCCGCTGCAAGACCGCTGGCATCGCTCGACGCGGCGCCTATTCGCTGATCGAACTCCTCATCGTGATCGCCATCATGGGCATCATCGCTGTGACGGCCATGCCCGCTCTTTCCAGCGCGCGCACAGCCACCGTCGCCAGCCTCGCCGATCGAATTAATTTTGAACTGATGCAAGCCCGAGCCCGCGCGATGTCTCAGGGTGTCCCTCACGCGCTGCGCATCACTAACGTGTCGATCGATCCGCTCTGGATTCCCGTGATTGGCCAGCCCATCGAGCCTGTCTTCAGCTCATTGGGCACAGCCATCGAGCCGATTCCCTTCGAGGACTATGGCCCAGGCGTCATCCGCCAAGTCTTCTCGGGCAATGCCTCGACATCGCTGCCCCTGACCATCTGGTTCTCGATCGATGGCGAGCCGCAGATTCGTGATAGCAATGGGGTGCTGGTCGGCACTTGGACAAATGATGCGGTGATCGAGGTGGGGAGTTTGACCAGCAACACGACGCTGCACACGATCACCATTCGCCGTCTCTCGGGACTCGTGGAGGTGCAGTCGCCATGAGCACTTCCCGCACCAATCATCGCGCGTTCAGCCTCATCGAGTGCATGATCGTGGTGATCATGCTCTCAATCGTGGTACCGATCACCTCGATGTTTCTGGATCAGCGTGCCTCACAGCGAGCCGATGCGGTGCAGGCTCTGCGAGCCTCGACGCTTGCGCAGGCTGTGCTCGAACATGTGCTCGCCGACGCTTCCAGCAACGCGCCAGGGCGCGGGTATGCCGCGTTTGCAAACGCCAATACCTACCTCAACGATCCAGCGACCGGTCTGTACTCGCGCATCGCGTCGATGCTCAACTTCTACGACAACATGGGCGTCACATGCGTTGTCACCATCAGTTCGCCCGTCTCGATCTCCGGCTCAGCGACTGGAGTGCCCGCCCAGGATCTCTTCCGCATCGTGACGGTTCAGGTCTCAGCGCCAACCTCCAGGGGCATCGACATTGATGTCGCCCTCGAAACCATGGTGACTGATCTATGAACCTCAATCGTTCCATCTCCGCACGTCGCGCTTTCACGCTCCTTGAAGCGACGATCTCGATTGTCGTGCTCAGTGTGATCGCCGCCGCGTGCCTGCCCGTCATCAACGCCATGGCCGACAACACGGTCGCCGCCGAGCGCACGCGTCACGCAAGCGAGTCGGTTGCGTTTGCCATGGAACGAACTGTTCGTTTGATCCGCGACTGCCCATCGACTGCACTTGGTGGCGTGGGCATCAGCATCGCCACACCAACACAGATTCGTCTGACAGACGGGCGTGGCGTGCGCCTCGACGGCACGAACCTGTTGATCGAAGACTCGCCCACGGACTCTGCGGTGCTGGCCCGGGATGTGAGCACCCTCCAACTGACGTATCTCGCCTCCGATGGACTGACCAACGCGAGCGCGACGCCCACGCTCATCGACCGCGTTGGCATCCGGATCGTGGTTGATACCTTCGAACTGCGTTGTGCGGCCTTCCCGCGTGTCCGGATGGTGACACCATGAAGACAATCAGCCAACCCCATCGTCCGCGCCGTGGCACGATCCTCGCGATCGTCGTGCTCATGCTCGCTGTTGTCAATATCGTCGCATTGAACGTGCTCGAAACTGGCGCAAGCGAAGTGGAAGTTGGTGCGATGCGAGTTGAATCCGCCCGTGCTCTCTTCGCCGGTGAATCCGCGCTGATGGGCGTTGCACGCCTACGCCGCGATGGGCTCACTTTGCCAATCACCAACGCCACGTTGATCTTGCCTCATGCACAGGCCAGGTTTGTTCAAGTGCCCCTCAGCAACGCTACTTCAGGTACAGTGCGCGTCGTGGGCGAGAGTGGACTGGGCCAGCGCCGACTCGAACTGGAGTTCCAATTGCAGTAGTCAGCACTCTCGAACAAGCGCATGCCTTGCGCGTCCGATACTTTGCGATCTTGCCCTCCCAGACAACATCCTCCTTGGGTTCATTCGTCTGCATTGCCAGCCAGCCCCAAGCGGTCGCGATGACTGACCGATAGCCAGTTAGTCCGCAGACACACTCACAGACGAGGTTGACTTGTTCCAGCGCGATCCCATCCTGATCAGTCTGTCGCCCACCAGCCTGCGCATCGGCATCATCGCCGGGTCGCAGGTCGCGCGTGTGGAGCGTTGCGTGCTGGAAACCAAGTTCGACGAAGCTTGGAACCAAAGCCTGCGGCCCTTTGATGATTTGCTGCGCAACGCCTTGCAGTCGATCAACGCTCGTCCAGGCACCAACGCTTTGGTTCTTTACCACAGCCCACGCAGCGTCGCTGAAGTCTTTAGCGTGCCCGGTGCGGGCAACGCGGCTGCCCAGGCTGTGGAGTTGTACCTCAATCAGAATCTGCCAGGCGCGGGTCGCAACTGGCTGACAACCTATCACCTCATTGCTGACGGCACATCCGATGAGCACGGGGGCATCGCTGGCAGTTTTGCCTCGACGACCAGCGGTGCGGCGACCGGTAATGTCCGCACGACTGCGCTCACATACGCCGATTTTGCTGAAGATGTCGATGCCTTGGCCGGGTGGGTTCGACGCGCGGGGCTGAACATCGCCGGCGTGATGCCCACCAAGGCCGCGATGCTGCGAGCCGGATTGCAGCCCCCTTATACCACCGACGAGCAGCCTGGCAATCATGTCGACGCAGTCCCGCAGGTCTTCATCCACCTTGGCGAGCATGCCATGACACTCACGGCGTGGCAGGGAAGTCGCCTGCTGCTGGCTCGATGCGCGGATGTTGGTTACAGCCTGCTGATCGATGCGGTCTATAGCTCAGCGAAGTCGCTGGCAAAGTCCGACCATCTCACACGCGAGTATGCCACGCGCACGCTTTTCGCGGCTGGCCTCCCGCAGCGCGACCAGATGATGGACGATGCCCTGAAGTTATCGGGCGAATCCGTTCTGCCACTGTCGCAGCCCGCGTTGCAGCGATACCTGGTCGAAGTTCGCCAGACGCTGCGATTTGGCATGATCGAGAGCGATGTCGCACGCGCTCAGGTTCATCTGGTCGGCCCTGGTGCTGGCATCCCTGGACTTGCCGACGCGCTGAGCACGATGCTCGAACTGAACATCGCGGTTGCCGATTACACTTCGAAGCCCGGAGAGTCGCTGGGCGATGAACAAGTCGGCGACCTTGCCCTCGCGCTCCAACTGCGAAACGTCCACGGCTGGTTCATCCCAGGCACCGTCCAAGTCTCTCAGGCATCGCGCCGCATGGCCACGTCCGTTCGCGCTGGTGCCATGTCGGCTGCGCTCATACTCGCGGCTTTGGCTACCAAGTCCTATGTGAGCGAGCGTGCGCTGCGCACGGTCTTCGCCGATCTGCAGCAACAATCCGAGACGATCGATGCCCAAGCCGCAGCTCGAAAAATGGCCCAACAAAAATCGCAGGATCTTGAGGCAGTGCTGAGCATCAGCAACGCCAGCATCGGTGCTCGCCCCAACTGGCATGCGGTGTTGGCAATGCTTTCGACGGATATGCCAGCAGGTGCCGAACTCCTCGATGTATCGAGTGACTACACGAGTGCCGAGTCAAAGGGTGCGCCGACAATCTCGCTCCGGGGTCGGACTCGCCAGCACGCCAACCGCACCGCGGATCCGGTCTCCTCGTTCCTGGATGCCCTCAATCGTTCGCCTCTGGTGGAGTCAGCGAGGGTCGTGTCATCACGCACCGAGCCGACCAGCGGGGAACGAGAATTCATGCTGTCGGTGGTTCTGAAAGCAATCAACGTACCAGGAATCGTTGAAACTCCCGAGGCAGGCGATCCGTTCCTGAGTGTCGCGCCCGCTGCGACGACCGGAGGCAAGCCATGAGCAACAAGCAGCTTCCTGTCCCCGCCGCGACGAGTAGTTTCGCCGACGACTTTCGAGCCGTGATGCACCAACGCTTGGGACAGGCCGCCATGTTCGCGCTCGCGAGCGGCGCGATCTGGTATTACCTGGTTCAGCCCATCGAGAAGAGCTACGCGGCCAAACTCCAGGAGCGTGAAGCAATCAAGTCAAGGATTGAACGCTTCACGAACGATGGCACGCCAGGCGAAGATTTTCGAGGTCAGGCTGTGTCGCTCGACAAGCGTCTGGCCAACATCCTTGCATGGACCAGTGCTTCCAGCGATCCGCGCGGCTTGTATGACGCCATCACGCGACTGGCTGCGGCGCACGGTGTTCAACTTGAACGCATCGAGCCCACCGCAGGCCAGACGATCAATGCAACGTCGGTTTCTGCTCCAGCGGTCGACATGCCACGTTCGCGGCGCGGACGAGCCGCAGTCGCAAAGACGGCCATATCGACGACTTGGACGGGGCGAACCGTCGGCCATCGGCTCACGATCTCGGGGACATACGCCCAAATCGCAGACTTCATCGCATCGTGCGAGACCGATCTCGGCGCGAGCAAGGTTGTGAGTTTTCGATTTCGCAGTGATGCGTTCGACGAGTCGCGCCCGGGCGTCATCGAGGCGACGCTTGAAACGATCCACCTTGCGCTTGTCCCGCCCACCGTCGCAAAGTCCACAACGGCACCGCCATCCAAGCCCGCAGCCGATGCAATTCTCGACTTGCCACCGCTGTCGAATTCCACCAAATTTGATAATGCCGAGTCGTCACCACTCGAAGGGAGTCCACGATGAACCGATCAAACGGATTCTTTTCGAAGTACGTCGGCAAGTCCATTTGGACGAGCATCCCCTGGCAGACCTTTGCGTTTGTCTCGTTTCTGATGCCAGTTCTGGGTATCGTGTTGGCTCGCCACATGCTTCCCGCCCGTGGCCCGCAGGCGGCTCTTGCCAAGGCGGCAGTATCAGCACCCGACGTTTCAAGCACATACGCACGTTCCTTGCCCATGTTCCAAGGAACACTATCTGAAAAAGATCTGGTAACGCTCCACGCCTTCGATGAGTCAGCATCCAAAGACATCGGTCGTTCGCCGCTCGCCGTCGAAACACGGGTCTCGCGGGACAAGATCAACCCAACCATACCAGGCAGCACGAATCAGTCGCGGCCAAAATTTACTGGTCATTTGACATCGATCCTCAACAGCCATGGTCAATCGGTCGCGATGGTGGGTGGAAAGTTGAAGCGTGTGGGCGAGGTGATTGGGACCGGCTGGGCGCTCACGTCTATCAACGCGATTGAGGGCAGCGCGATCATCACGCACACTTCGGGCGAGACGCAGGTACTGAAACTGCGAGACCGCGACAAAGGCAATCTGATGCGCTAAGCCCCGAGCGATTCGACAGGGACTTGCCTAGGCAACTCGGTTGGGTGGTTCCATGCCATCAAGAATCGCTCGAGCATTGGTCCACGTGATCTCCGCCATCAGGCCGCGGTACTTTTCCTCGCCGCTCCCGATATGGGGCGTCATCACAATGTTGTTGAGATGCATCAGTGCGGGATGGACCTTTGGCTCCTTCTCAAACACATCCAAGCCGGCACCGTACAGGCGATTCTTTGCGAGCGCATCCGCAAGCGCAGACTCGTCCACGATCGGACCGCGCGCGGTGTTGATCAGGATCGCACGAGGCTTCATCATCGCCAGCGTCCTCGCATTGAAGAGTCCGCGAGTTTCGGGCGTGAGCGGCGTGTGAATACTCACGATATCCGCAGATTGCAGACCCTCTTCGAGGGCGACGCGAGTCGCGCACAACGGTGCCATTTCAAAGTCCAGATGACGTGAACGCGCGACGTAGGACGTGCGCATCCCAAAGCCGATGCCGCGCAGCGCGGTTGCGTATCCGATCCGCCCTGCACCGACAATGCACAGGGTCTTGCCCGTGATCTCAAGCCCCAGAAACTCTGCTGGCGCAAGCGGCCCTTCGTGCTCAAACTTGCCACTCCGTACATATCGGTCGCCCTCGCACACCCGTCGCGCGACCGCCAGTATCAGGGCCCAGACGAGGTTCGCGGTGCCTTCGGTCACGGCGTGGGGCGTGTTGGTCACGATGACGTTTCGTCGCTTGCAGGCTTCGAGATCGATGTTGTCCACGCCCACGGCAAAGTTGCACACCGCGCGGAGTTGCTGACCCGCTGCGTCGAGAAAAGCATCATCCACGCGCTCGGAGACCCATGTGACGACGACGGTGGCTCCGCGAATGAAATCAAGAAGTTGTTCACGGGGCAAGGCTCGCATCGTCGGCACCATGCGAATCTCTGCGGCAAGTTCGACAACGCCAGGAATGCAGCGAGTGATGGCGACAGTGGGGGGCATAGGGCGGTGGGTGTTG
>CAYRPC010000012.1:33413-45236 GCA_964425995.1 uncultured Phycisphaeraceae bacterium | reverse complement strand
AACCAAGCATGGCCAGCACCTGGCGGTGCACCCATTCCAACTGTGGGCGGAATGTCATGATGTGGAATGGGCTGCTGGCGATGTCGATCGTGGGACGCAGCGAAACATCGGTAGATTCACGCAGGCGAGTCACCTGAAGTATCGACGAAGAGAGCACCTCAACGATCTCCAGGCTCACGCCATTGATCGTCACCACATGCCCGAGTTCGATCGAGTTGTTGGCAAAGGTGATCTCCTGAGCGCTCGCTTCGAGCAGTGTGTCATTGACGCTGGCCGTGCCGCGAGAAATCAACTGTCCCAGCCACACCAAGTCTCGGAAGACGTTGGGTTCCACCTGCGCGATGTCTCGATCCAATGCAAACATGTCTTCCCCCTCACGACAAGTTCCCTGTTCATCGCGGCCTCGTCCATCGAGGCCGCGCAACTCTGCTTCAATCCGCTCAACGCACCTTTCGACGCATCGAGCGGTTATCAAAAATCACAGATTGCTTCGGGCAGGAGCGTGTGCTAGTCGCCCCCGGGCGGGCCGCCCTGGTTGCCTCCACCAGCGCTGCTGCCCTCACTCCCTCAGCCCAGCCCGCGGATGACCGAGTGCGCACTCTCGTTGCGCATCTCCAGCGTGTACTCGCCCAGCACCTGACCAGCGAGGTTGTCGCCCGTACGCGCCAGTGGCAGGAACCCGAAACTGCGACCGGCCAGCGGCAGGACACCGACGCGCGAACTGTCGATGAGCAGCACCGTGTCGCTGGGCACCCAACGCGAGAGGATCACGTTGCAGATGCCGTAGTCGCTCTCGTAGATGCTGACCAGTTCGCTGAAGCGCTGGTCTGCTGGTGAATAGTGTCGCGCGGTACTGGAGACAAACTGGTTGATGCGGCGTTTCTGCGCCCCGTTCACGACGATCGTGTTGATGCGACCGCTGCTCTGCTCCCAGGTCAGACGCATGGCGGTGTTGATGAGCGACTCGGTCAACTCGTTGTTGCCCGTACCTCCGCCAGTTGGAAACCCGCTCTGACCAGGCACGAACTGGTTGGTGGCGATCTGCTTGATGATGCCGTTCATGCTGCGCCGCGTGCTCGCGTTGCCCTGCTGGTTGCTCGCGGGCGCTGTGCCGTTGATCACGCAGTTCTCCAGGTCGCGCAGCAACTCACGCATCCGTTCCTGCTTCTGGTAATCCAACTCGTCGGCGATGGCGTGCTTGCCCACCGCCTGCATCGTGCCCGAGACCTCAACCGTCGCGGCGAAGATCTGCGTGTAATTCGCCTTGCGCACACGATTGGTGAATCGGGCGGGATCGGCATCCGCGCCCTCAAGTTGCGCGTTGCCCAGAATCGTCAAACGCAGGCCATTGGCGAGCGCGCTGGCCGGCGTGCCGCCATAACGACGGGTGACTGTCAGGACGTTGGCCGAAACCGCCGACACGAACATCACCTCCGGCACATTGCCGGGTCGGATCAGATCACCCACGCGGAAGCGTGCGCCGTTCACGACCGTGATGCTCGTCGCATCGTTGGCGTTTGGTGTGAACGTGCCTTGGTTGATCGTGTCGGTGTTCGCCAGCAGCGTGTCCTCGATCCACTCATGCACTGTGCTCATCGCCGCGCGCTGTGCATCACCAAGGTGATTGAGCAGCGGCGTTTCGTACGGGCTCACCAACCCGACAATATCGCTCACATCTTCCATCAGTTCCGGCAGGTCCGCACCGCCAGCGAACGAAGTCTTCCCCGAGAATGTCATGTTATAGTCCTTTCGTCTATTGTCCAGTTCACGCACGCATCACCCACGCATCACGCGCCATCCTTCACGCCCCTCGCCACGCCTCATGTCTGCATCATGTCCCGCGCTTGAGTCGCAGATATTCGAGCACCGACTTCCGATCGCCGGTGCTCAGGGCCCGCTGTGCTGCCTTATCCGCTTCGCTGATGCCCAGGTCGCGCCGCTTTGCTGCGCTGGTGGCTCCGGTGGGCACCGTGCCTGCGTTCCCGCCAAACAAGTTAGTTTTTCGCTTGCGAACTTCCTCCACCGCCTTGCGCACCGCCCGTGCGTCGTTTGGGCCCGCCTTCTCCAGTTGCTTTTCCACCTGCGCATGGCCTGCTTCCAGATCCGTCACGCCCAGCAGCAGCAGCGCGACATCAATCTCCCGCGCTGTCTTGGCCCGAGCCAACTCACCCTGCGTCTTCGCTAATTGGGCCGCGAGCGAACTCGCCTCAACCTGCTCAACCGCACGCTCTTCAATCACGTCACTTTCCACACCCACCTCCTTTGTCATTCCAAAGCCATCTGGCTCTACGTCACGCCCGTATCGCTGCCCACGTACCCCAGTTCTGCCAGCACCTTCTCACGCGGCACGCCCAGTTCTTGCTTTGCCTGCGACACGGCCACTACGTCCCGTTCCTCGATCGGCAGCGGATCGGGCCAGACGAGTTTGACCATGCGATCAGCATCGCTGGTGCGCAGGATGCCCGCCTCGTGCAATGCCGTGAGCATGAAGCGAGAGAGTTCCGTGATGGCGCGTCCGTATGCGATTCGCTTGCGATCGGTCTTGGCCAGCAGGCCCATCAGCGTCACTCGCAGCGCGTTCGCGCTCGAGAGGTTGCCGATGCGCCCTTGGATCACGCCACCACTCAGGGGCGGCACGCCGCTCACCTTGTCCATAGCCTCGCGCACTTCGCGGATGTGGCTCTCTTCGCTGGGACTGCTGCCATCGCCGCCAAAGGACTCGATGCTCGCATCCATGTTGTCGGTGTACCAGACTTGTCCTGGTCCGACGGCGACGCGATCGAACCCTTCGATACCCTTAGCTAGATACATCTTAAAACTCTGCAAGGTCACGCGGCTGGCTCGATCGCTCAGGCGCGTGTTGAGTTCGTCTTGCAGGGGAATCAGCGCCTCGACCTCGCTCAGGCCCTCATACTCAAAGGGCTGGCTGATGTTCTGCACATGCACAACAGGAATCTGGCCCAGAGTCAAGTCGTGCTGGCGCGACCAGGCCAAGTCGCCCTCTTCGTACACATGCCACGCCTCGGGCGTGATGATCTCCAGAATCTCGTTGTTGCCGCCCAGTTGCTTGTTGGCACCCTGTGCCAGCATGCGGGCCAAACTTGAGAGCAGTCTGCGATCAGCATTGAAAACCGAATCGGCTCGGCCCGCCAACGTGCGCACCGCATACGCCCGGATTTTCCGATAGTCGCGATCATCCAGCAGCACGATGCCGCGAGTTGGTTCTATGATCTGGACCCGCATCGCCTCGCCCGCAACCTGCACCAACGCGTCCAGATCTTGTGGTAGTGCGGCGCTCTGTGCAAGTGCCCGCGCTGCGCCGGCGGCCATCAACCGGCGATCATCAATCCGCAGCATGACGTCGACATGGCCATAGATATGGCCCATAGTCCCCATGTCCTGAAGCAGCGAGATGCCGCCGCTGCGCTCCCAGACATGGTCCAGTAGCCGCTCGATGATTCCCCGCGTCCCCTCGTTGGCTGCGGCGCTCTGAATCAGCACAGGCTTGCCAAAGACGAAGTCAACCATCGCCTGCACGCGCCAGCCGATGTCGTTCTCGATCACGATCTCGCGCGTTGCTCTGGCTCGATCGTCGATCACGTCGTTTGCCTTGCTGCCTGTCAATCGTGAGGGCAGTCCGCATTCCTGGGCCTGCACATAGCCGCGACCGCCGCGCTGTCCCATGCCTTGCGCCGCGCCGAAGAGGCTGGTCCGCGTGATCGGGCGCATCGGATTGCGGTAGTACGCCCACAACCGCTCAAACCGCGGCACCGCGCTCGCATGATGTTCCTGCATCGCGTGTTCCAACTCGTCCCTTTGTACCGCCAGTTGGTCCCATTGCACTCCCATGCCTCGCTCCTGTTCTTGTCGCAGGTTTCACGCCCGCTTTCGATCTTGATGTTTCCTTTGAGACGACTTCATCCCGACACTTTCACGATCCAACGCTCATTCGTTCCAACACAGGCGAGAGGGCGGCGGGAACGATTCATGCGGGCTTACTTTCGCCCGCGCCGCAGAACAATCGCTCAACCGCCGCCACTCTCATCCTGCCCCCGTCCCCGCATCCCTCGTCCCCCAAACATCACCCAAGCCACCTTTCGCACGTCCTACACAAGTACCCCCGTGCGGTCTCTGGCGCGCGCGCACAGCTGCGGCAACTCACCGCCCAACTCGGCAAGACAGGTGCGAACCTTGCGATAATTACTTGTGTGAATTCCTCAGAATCCGCCCGGGTCCGCCGCGGCGTGCGCGCGCTGCTTGCTGGTCAAGGGGCCACGCCCTCGTCCTATGCTCCACCATGCTGCACCGTGCGTTTCCTATCGTCGTCGCGACCACAGCGCTCATCTTCGCGACCGGCTGTCAGACTTCGCGCCTCGACAAACTGCGCAGCAAGTCTGACAAGGTCGAGTCCAGCCTCAAGAAGGAACGCAACCGCGTGCTGACCGCCAAGCCCCAGGACAGCAACGGCAGGATCGCTCATCTCTCCAGCCTTCATAACACCAAGTCGATGGCCGACATCGCCCTCGCCGCCGTGCCCCTGGTGATTCCAAGCGATCAACGCGATGTCGCGTACGACGTGCTGGATGAGGCCTATGACACCATTGATTGGAATATCCCGCTGGGACCCAGCGATCCCAAGCGAGCCATGCCCGCGCAACTCCAGGGCAGTTTGCTCCGCCTGAATTAGCCGAGAACCGGACGAATCACATTCGTCAGGATGCTTCCACGAGCATCATGCACCAAATGAAAAACGCCCACCCAACCGGGTAGGCGTTTCATATTCACCATGCTCATCTTCGCGCTTAGGTCTTGCGGCGCTTGGCTTCCATCCGCTCCGGAGCGGGCACGCGGACTTCACGCGTCAGGCCCAGATAACTCAGTGCCTTGATGAAGACGTAACTCGCATCAAACTGCCACCACTTCAGGCCATGGCGTGCGCTCGCGGGGAACGCATGGTGGTTGTTATGCCAGCCTTCGCCCAGCGCCAGAATGCCGAAGATCGCGTTGTTGCGGCTCTCGTCGTGGCTTTCAAAGTCGCGCGAGCCCCAGATGTGGCACACGCTATTGATGCTCCACGTGACATGGTGTACGAGGAACAGCCGCACGAACCCGCACCAGATCACACCCAGAATGGCTCCGATCCAGGTTCCCGTCACCAGTCCTGCAATCACGCCCGGCAGCAAGATGCCCAGCACCACCCAGAAGATGAACAACTTGTCGATGAACTTGATCATCGGATCTTTTTCCAGATCGACGACATACCGCTCGACACCCTTGGGGTGCCCTTCAAAGAGCCAGCCCACGTGTGCATGCCACGCACCGCGCAGGATGCCCCAGACCCCGCCGCCATAGGCGTGCGGTGAATGTGGATCGAGCGTGTCATCGCTGTGCTGGTGGTGGCGACGGTGATAGCCCGACCAGCGAAGCACCCCTCCTTGGGCCGCCATCGAACCGCACACGCCCAGCAGGAACTGCACGGGCCGCACCGCCTGATAGGACTTGTGCGTGAAGTAGCGATGGAAGCCAACAGTAATACCGCCCGCCGTGAGCACGTACATCACACCCAGCAGCGCCAGATGAATCCACGAGATGCCCCAGCCCCAGAGGGACCAGATCGCCAGGCCCACCGCGAGCAGTGGCACAATCACGATGAACAGCGTCACCGCTTGCTCAACACGCGATGCAGGCTCGTGCTCAGCGGAAAGAATGGCCTCGCGACTAAGGCCCGCCAGTTCGGTCGCCGCGTCGGCCTCGGCCGCATGGACCGGCTTGGGCTCGACTTGCACGCCTGGAGCAAGCTTGTTATCGGTTGCCGGGATCGTGGCGTTTGCCGCAGCCGCAGCGAGAGGAAAGATCGAGTGCGATGGTGTTGCTGACATCAGTGTGCTTTGCGCCTCATGCGCTATTGGTGGTTTGTGAATCAAAAGGAACGAACCCAAATCCCCACGCGTGCCGCCTTGCTCCCCTGCCCCCCCGCCCCGACGCATGCGCAGTCCATTGTTCAGGGCCCCGAAAAGATTGGTAGGATCGCGTTGCCCGTTGGGCAGAATAGATACGAATAGGATAGCGGTTGAGTGCGTGGTCCTACTCGAAATTTTACCAAAGTCCGGGAATTTACCCAGCGTCAATATTGTGATCTGCCACGTTGCATTTTTCAGTCAGAGCCAACGCAATCCCGGGCCTGCAAGTACGTTGTGTATCGGGTGAATACCAGGAGTTGCTTGCCATGATCTCCCCTTTCTCTCGTGCTGCCGGCGTGCTTGTGATGGCTGTCGTGGGTGCTCTTGCCCTTGCCTCTGAACCGTTCCAGAAGGCCGCGCAGCCGGGCGATGAGGATGCTCTCGCGGGGCCAATGGTCGTCGATCGTACCAAGGTGGGCGATCAACCCTCTCTGATGCAATCAACCTTTGACGGCTCGACCGAAGACCTTCGCGAGCGTGCCGAGATTGCCGCCTTGCGTCTCATGGTACTTAGCCCTCAAGAGCGGGAAGCCACCGACAAGTTGCTTGACACCCGAGCCATGCGCATCGGCCAACTTCTGGGGGAGAACTATGACCAGTTCCTCGAACTGCACGGGCTGCTCCAGGGCATGCTCCAGAATGAGAAGGACCAGCCGGCAGGCATGTCCCGCAACGTGCGCGACAAGGTCTTGGCGATGCGAGACAAAGCCATAGACCTCGTCGAACCTCCGCTGCTCGATCAGATCGCGATAGTGCTTTCCACGGAGAACGCCGCCAAGCTTCGCGAGATAGTGCGTGAATATGTCGTTGCACGTCCTGCTCTGGTTGCGCCCAACGCTCGCCTTCGAGCACGTCCTGTTTCCCCACGTCAGAACATGACATCGAACGGCATGAATGGCATGGACGGCATCGAACAAGACACAATCACAAACCATGAACAAACGGAGCAGAGTCCGGCGACCGTTGCCGTCGAGCGTGATTCGCCGCCCCGCAATCAGGCCATGAGTCCATGGCATCTGCGTCGCTATGAGACAGGACAGTTGCTGCGGGAGTTGGGTCGTGCGTTCGCGGCGATCATCGATGAGCGCAAAGACCGCTTTGATCGACTGATCGAAGTCGCCCAGCCTACTGCCGAACAGGAAGCCAAACTGCAACTGATCGTGCGTGACCTTGGCGTGCAGGGTTCACTCAAGCCAACGCCTCAGCAGCGAAGCGAAACCTTCCGCAAGATCATGGATGTCCTGACTCCTGAACAACGCCAGCGTGTGCGAGAAGCGATCAGGTGAGTCAGAGTCAGCCCCGAACCAGCGATCGCTGACCAATCTGGCACTATCTCGTACACCCATGCTCTCTGTAAAGTTCAAGACGAGTTCGCTCGCTTGTTCTGCGCTGCCAGCCGCACCGCTTCTGCTATGCGCTTCGCGCGTGTTTCTGGCTTTTTCGCCATCGTGATCCAGTACAGCACCTGTTTTTTCGCGCTTGGCGGAAACGCCTCAAAAAATCCGCGAGCTTCTTTGTTCGCATGCAGCGCCTTGGCAAGGTCCTCCGGTATTTCAAGTCGCTCGACCGCGTCCAGCGTACTCCACGATCCGTCCGCCTTTGCCGCATGGATCTTCGCTTGCCCCGCTGGCATGATCAGACCCCGCTCCATCAGCGATTCGATCCGCCGCTTGTTCAACGCAGACCAGACACTGCGCGGCTTGCGGGGTGAGAAGTACAACTTCGCACGTCGATCGTCGACCCTTCCAGCAACAGAGTCGATCCATCCAAAGCTCAGAGCCTCCTCCACAATATCGTCGTACGAAAGCCCGCAAATACTTTTGACTTGTTTCTCGTAGACGAGCCAGATAGCGGGGTGAGACGCGTGATGAAGTGCGAGCCAGATACGCAAAGCGGTTCGATCAGCGAAGAAGACTTCCTTCGCGCGGCCTTTGGCGCTACCGGGTTTGTCTTGTCTTCGTGACATCCGAAAATCCTGGTCCCAATCGCCCCCAATTCACTTCGCGCCCTTGTGCTCGAGTTTGAACACATTGACGCCAATCGCATACCCGACAAACCCATCGATCGTCTTGAGCAAGCGAATCTTGTTCACGGCGTTGCCAATTGCCGTCTTCTGCCATGTTGCGCCGCCATCGGTAGTTTCAAAGCCATTGGGCACGGCGCCAACCCATCCGGTCTTCTCGTCGATGAAGGCGATCCCAAACTGACGCACCTTGGCATCGTCGACCAGTTCGAGTTCTTTCCATGTCCTTCCGCCATCGGTGGTCTTTGCGACATAGCGCATGCTCGCTGTCGGGTCGGGGTCGTAGGACTGGATCGTCACATAGCCCGTGTTGCGTGTCGGGAAGGAGATCTTCCATGTGAGTTCGAAGGCCCGCTCGCCCTGGTATGTTGTGTCCCAGGTTTCTCCGCCGTCATTCGTGGTCAGAATCAACGCGCTGGACTGTTGCACACTCGCATCGGTCGCCGCTGCGATGATGCCATTGCGATCGTCGAAAAAATGTACGTCTAAAATCATCTGGCAGTAGTTTGACATGTCAGTGGCTGTCCATGTCTTGCCTTCGTCGATTGACTTGATGAAGACCGCCGGAGTGCCCACGCGTCCGGCACCCACGATCAGGGTTTTCTCGCCCAGATTACCCGCGTTGATAAACGGATATCGCACGACTTCGAGCGCGCATAAGCCCTTCACGAGATCGCCCTCGATCTGTACCGCCTCCCACGTCGTCCCGCCATCGCTCGTGCGATACAAGGGAGTGGTGTCCGTCACATTCGGAAAGTAATCTGGCCCGATGTTGCCGGCAAAGCCGCGCTGCTCATCCAGGAACGCGACGCAGCGGAAGAACGTGCCAGGCTTCTCGAATTTTTTATCCCAGGTCGTTCCGCCGTCTTTGGTGCAATAGATGCGCCCCGCACCGTTGACATACAAGCCAACCAGCGGCGAGACAAAGTGGATGTCATCCTGCTTGCCCTGATAGGCCTCGGTGGTGAGTTTGGTCCAGGCGTATGGGCTTGACGGAGCGGGCGTATCGCTGACTGCGACCTTTGGTGTTGCAGGTGTGGCTGTTGCACCACCCTGAGCCAGAGCCATGCTTGCACAAGCAAGTGCGATGGTGATCGCCATCAATCCAGCGATAAAACTAGTCACAAACGCTCTCGATCCATGCAAATTCATTCCAGTGTCTCCACTCATGATCACATATGCCCCGTGTGATGCATTCGAGCACGCTGATACGCCGAACCAGCCGAGGCGTAACGATCGAGAACCTGCCAGTGGATACCACACCTATTACCCATCGATACCAAAGTTCAAAGCAGTTTCGGTTCCGGTTCTGCCGTCCACAATCAATCCGAACCGCTGCGCCAGAATGGCCAGCAACTGTTCTAGTGACTCTACCGCGATTCTCTCCAGCACTGTTCCGCCTTGGCGCATGGTGTACTCGCGGGTCGCAAGCGTGTGACGCGTCCCGTTCTCTCGCGCCAGTGCCGCCATGATGTTCTTCCGGAACTTCGATTCGGGGTTGGTGCTGGTCCACCAATTCGCAACCTCGCGATCAATCTCGGGCATCGCTTCGCCAGTGAACTCGCACACATCGTGCCATGCCTCGCCGCTTTCAGTTCGCAGCAACACTTGGTGAAAGAATGCCTCCCCGTGCGGTCCGCGCTCACGCACCACCCGTCGCGGCTCGTGCGGTGTTTCCTGTCTCGCATCCGTATCCATCCGGATCGGACCCGTTGGTGTCAGTCCGCCAACGCCGACATCCGCGAGCCATGGCGTGCCGTCGAGCATGACGCGACAGAACAAGTGAGTGCGAGGCGGCGTCGTGTCGCGCGTAACGGCAATTCGCACCCGTGCCGAATGAGGCGTCACATCAAACCCGATCGCTCGCAGCACATAGAGCAGCAGCCCGTTCTGCTCAAAGCAATATCCACCCCGCTTCGACGCGATCAGCTTGCTCTGAACGCTTTGCATATCCAGTCGAATATCCCGTCCCAAAAGCACATCCAGATTCTCAAACGGAATCGTGCACGCATGACAAAACTGAATGCGACGCAGCGTCTCCAGCGTGGGAGACACCGCACCTGCCTGCTCAAAGCCGATGCGGGCAAAGTACGCCCCTAGATCAACCTGATCCACGGTCAAATCACACGATCCTCTTTGCGTATCCCCAGCGCGGGCCTCACATCCAACTGCACCACCACGCTCCCCTTCTGCGTTTGCAACTGCTTGGCTGTCTCAGGATCAACATAGTCGCTATGGCAAGACAACTTCGCATCGGTCGATGCCGCGATGCCTGCTTGCCCGGTTCCATTCTTCTCCATCACATGCAGCACGCCTTTCGTCTTCGCGGCGAGGTTGTGAATCTCTTCTGGACTCAGCACCCCGCGCTTCTCCAGAATCCCCTGCTGCTCGGGCGAAAGGCCCGCGCTCTTCATCGCGGCTCCTGCAATGGTGCCATCCTTGCCGCCCATGCGTTCAAAGCCCTCGGCCTTGCCGCTCGCAAACTCTTGGATCTCCTTGCTGATGCGCACGCTGCACCAATCATGCCCGCACATGGCGCAGAAGTCGGTGTCCACGTCTAGGTCCTCGTCGTGATACGCGCGAGCCGTGTCGGGATCAAAGGACAAGTCAAAGTGCTTCTGCCAGTTCAGCGCCGCGCGAGCCTTGGTCAGTTCATCATCGCGGTCGCGTGTCCCAGGAATGCCAAGGGCAACGTCCGCCGCGTGGGCCGCGATCTTGTAGGCGATGCACCCCTGCTTGACGTCATCCTTCTTTGGCAGGCCCACATGCTCCTTGGGCGTGACATAGCAGAGCATCGCCGCGCCGTGATATGCCATCGAAGTTGCGCCGATGCAACTGGTGATGTGGTCGTAGCCCGGGAACATATCTGTCACGAGCGGTCCCAGCACATAAAACGGCGCGCCGTGACACAGCCGGCGTTGAATCTTCGCGTTGAACTCGATCTGATCGAACGGCACGTGCCCGGGCCCCTCGATCATCACCTGCACGCCATGCCGCCATGCCCGTTCCGTCAATTCGCCCAGAGTCTCCAACTCCGCGAGTTGAGCATCATCCGTCGCGTCGGCAAGCCCGCCCGGCCGCAAACCATCGCCAATCGAGAACGTCACGTCATACTGACGCAGGATCTTGCAGATATCATCCCAGTGCGTGTACATCACGTTTTCCTGATTATGCACGAGCATCCACTTCGCCAGCAGCGACCCTCCCCTCGACACGATCCCGATCAGCCGGTTCTTGACGTACTTGAGGTGCCCCTTCCGCACGCCCGCGTGGATCGTGAAGTAGTCCACACCCTGCCTGGCCTGATGGTGCAACGTCGCCTCGATCACGTCCCACGCCAGGTCCTCGATCTTCTTTCCTATGATCATCGAGTAGATCGGCACCGTGCCGATGGGCACCGTGCTCGCCCGCAGGATCGCATCCCGGCACGCATCAAGATCGCCACCAGTTGACAGGTCCATCACCGTGTCCGCACCCCAGCGCTCGGCCCACTTGAGTTTCTCAACCTCTTCGTCGGTTCCGCTGCTCACCGGGCTTGCGCCCATGTTCGCATTGACCTTGGTCTTGCTCGCCCGTCCGATGCACATTGGATCAAGGTTGTATCGAAGGTGGTTGATGTTCGCCGGGATCACCATCCGCCCCGCCGCGATCTCATCGCGCACCTGCTCTGGCGTCAAGTGCGGCTCGCGCTCGCTCACGCGCCGCATCTCGCGAGTGATGATGCCCAGCCGTGCCGATTCCAACTGCGTGATCGGCACAAAGCCGTTGGGATAAATCACGCACATCCGCTCGCCACGTGCCGTGGTGAATTCGCTTCTTTGGGTATCGCCTTGGGTACCC
>CAYRPC010000012.1:0-33313 GCA_964425995.1 uncultured Phycisphaeraceae bacterium | reverse complement strand
CCGCTCGCCACGTGCCGTGGTGAATTCGCTTCTTTGGGTATCGCCTTGGGTACCCACCTCCACCTTCCACCCCTCGGGCAAAAAGTCCCACGCCGTCTTCGTGCTGGGCCCAGGCATCCCGGGCGTATCAGGCGACGCAAACATCATCGCCCCGCCCACATCCGGCGCGAGCGCAAAGGATCCGGGCGTCGTCACTCCGCCCTGCCGTCCCGGGTTCATGCCGCCTCGCAGCGGAATCCGGAACTTGCTGGTTGGTCGGCTTTGCGTTTCATCGACAGTCCACGCCGCATATGCGTCGATCACCGCGCCGGAGGATGGCACCGATATCGGAGCAGGTCCCGCCAACTCCGTCCGCCCTGCGAGCGATGGGGATAAACGCTTCAGCGAGTCATCCGAGCCAACCGAAGACGCCGATCCATTCGAGGCAACAGGCTTGGAAGCAAACGTGGTCATACCAACTCCTCGCGAATCAATCGCGGCACACAACACACTTATTGCAGAGGGAGCGAGCAGCAAGTCCGCCTACTTCCCGCATAGGGAAGGCGGACTACCAATCGCTCGCATTCCCTCCGCCGGTCCGAACCGGGTCAGGTTCAACGGGTTCTTCTCAGCGGACAATATGGCTTGCGTGGCGCAGGCGTCCCCGCCTGTGCTCGCTACACCAGAGGGCCGCGCCCCGTGCGAACGTCACATTATACAGTGCCAGAACTAGCCAAACTTTCCGTGCTTCACAAGCAATTTCACGGTTGCATAGCGCCAGTGTTTCCATCGAGAAAGTGTAAAATCCCATCCTGGAAATGATCATCGAAAAGGTAAGGCGATAAGTGTCCTCCCGTGTCGAGCAACAACGTCGATACGGGCGTGCCCCCGCGCTCCGCCGCGCGTCGCAACCGATTCGCATTGGTTGCAAGCACAATCTTGTCGTCCTTGGCATGTGCGAGAAGCAGAGGCGTGTTGCCCAACCGTCCCGCCCAGTCGACCGCTTCCTCGCCGTCTGCGGTTCCGAGCACGTATCCAACCACCGGATAGACACCAGCAGCGGCATACTTCCAGGAAGAGAATCCGCTGCCCGCCACGACCGCACGAATTGGCGACTTTGCTGCCCATGCGTGGGCCCCGATCGCGAGCGCATAGCTCGCCCCCATGCTGTGCCCGACAACGACGATCCTGTCCGAATCAACATCGGCCCGACAGCGCACATATTCCCAGGCTGCGATTGCGTCGCGAGTCATGCCGCGATTGGAGATCGAGGCCATGGTGGAGTTGCCATGTCCGCGATAGTCAAACGTGAAAACTCGATACCCCGACTGGATGAGAAAAGACGCAACGGGCGAATTAGCGGTATCCGTCGCGCCATGGCAGAAAATCACCGTCGTGCGGGCCCGCTGGGCCCAGATCTCTGCCCAGACCTCCGCCGAGACCCCGGTAGAAATGTCGGCCCCCTCCGGGTCAAAGTCCTCCACACTCCACCACCATCCCTCGAGGCTCAGTCCATCCTGACTGGGAAATCGCACAACCTCGATGCCCGTCATGTCCACTCGTTGTGATGGTGCTGACCCGCCAATCTGACCGGGTACGTTGCAACCAGCCAACCCAAGGACGCACGCAACCAATCCCAGCACCAACCAGCAGTGCAGCCCTATAAGTTTGTTTGATTGATTGGCAGGCATGCGAGCAGAGTACGACGGGTCGATCAGACTCTGCGGCTATGCAAGCAACTCGCAGACCTGCTCGTGCGCGAAACGTGCCTCTCTCCAGCGCAGTCTCAAACCCTCAGCGCAAGGCGACTGCACTACCGGAAGTCAACATCGTTTGCCCAATACAAACACTGGCCCTTGACAGGATTCGCGCAGTCCATCAATCAGTCAGACCGCTCGGGCATCATTCTGGGGACACCCGAAGGATGCCTCGACTCACGCCGCCAACTGCTGCGCGCTCGCATGCTGTGAGATAACCCGCTTGATCTGCTCAAACGCCTGTTCGAAGTTCGTACACAGATCACCCTTGTTCAGGAAGAGGGCCACTCCGCCCTGCTTTGCTAGGTTCTTGGCTCGCTCATCGCTCGCCGATGTGACGATCACCACGGGCGGCGCATCCTTCCCCAACTTGCTTACCACCATCTTCGCGAGGTTGATCCCGGTGATGCCGGGAAGGTTCATGTCCGCGATGATCGCAACAGGCATCGGCTTCGATGGGGACGTGAGAAACTGCATCGCGTTCTCGCCGGAATCAACGATGCGAACTTGCAAGTCGGCCCGCTTGCCGAACAGGAGTTCCATCAGTTTCGCGGCAAGCGGATCGTCTTCAACCACCAGAATCGTCTGCTTGGTAGTCATGCCCGTTGTTGGGCCACCCACCTTCTCAGTCGTCTTCACGATTGTCTTTTCACTGGCTTTCGTAGTGTTTGAAGACAGCATAGTCTGCGATGCTCCCGTCGCTAGGGCCACCTGTGCGTTCGGTCCCTGCGCTGCCACCGGCTGTCCAGTTGCTCCATCATCCACTGCTGCCAGCGACCCGTCCAGATTCGTCGGACGACTTCCCACCTTGCACACGCACACCCGATTACGTCCCGACTTCTTCGCCGCATACACGCCAGCATCCGCAGCCGCTGTGACCTGTGCTCCGGTGATTCCCATCATGCCAGGTTCGAGCGAACTCACGCCCACGCTGATCGTGACCTTGAGTGTCGGCAGCGCAGCATCGAACTTGGAGAGATCAAACTGAGAAGCGTCCACAGCCCGCCGCACGTTCTCGCCCATCTTCACCGCAGCCGCAACATCGCAGTCGCTTAGGAGCACCGCGAACTCTTCGCCACCATACCTGCACACCATGCCCGACGTGCCCACCGCTTGCTGGATGCGTGTGGTGAGTTCCTTGAGCACCGCATCGCCCGCGGCGTGCCCGTGGGTGTCATTCACAGACTTGAACTTGTCGCCATCGATGAACAGAATCCCCATGGGCGACTGCTCAGCCTGCGTAGCCAGTCGCGCCAGTTCCTGATTGAAGCGGGATCGGTTGTACGCGCCAGTCAGCGCGTCCGTCACCGTCTGCTTTGATAGTTCGTCGTTCTGTTTTTGCAGTTCGACCTGCGTCATCACCATCTGATCCTGCGCCGCAGACAGGATCGATTCGACATCCGCGCTCGCGCCCGTCTTGATGTCGAGCAGTTTGCTCAATTCCACAGCACCCTGCGATGTGCTCTGGATCAGTTGGCGAGCGTCGTCACGCGATAGGTTGAACCATTCACCGGACTTGACCAGGAACGATCCCAGTTTTCGCTTGGGTTCCTTATACGTCAACGCGCCGTAAGCCATCCGCCCCAGGGTCACGCATCGCACTATGTCCAGATAGGCCGGCGCGCACGTGCTGTCGTCGTGGTGATGTCCGATCGCTGCCACCAGCATGCCCGGCAAGCGCCAACGTGTGGCCAGTTCCATCCCCGCCTTGGCATGGTCAAAGCCCAGGCGCGTCCGCTCGAGCGACAGCGATTCGTCGTGGTCTTCCGGAGTATCCTTTATCGCGTCCAGATATTCGTTGCGAAGCGCGGCCAGCGAAGCCAGCACGCCAATATCAGCCACCAGTGCCGCGACAAACGCCTCTTCCGCATCGCAGCGCCGCGTCGCCTTCGCTACCGCTCGCGCCGCCGCCGCCGAGTAGACCGCACGCCGCCAGTACCCGGCCATGTCGAATCCGCTCGTGCTCCCCGCGAGCGCTTTGGTGAAGTCCACAAGGCTGAACCCAAGCACGATGGACTTGACGGTGTTCAGCCCCAGCATGCTCATCGCCCGCGTGATGCTCGGGCAGGGCGCGGACAATCCATAGAAACTCGAATTTACCGTCTTGAGCACTTTGGTCGTGAGCGCAGGATCCAGTTGCACGGCCTCGCCCAGTGCCGCAATCGACACATTGCGATCGCGCGTCAGATCAAGCACCCGCATCGCCACCGTTGGCAAGCTCGGCAGTGTCGAGCAGTTCAGCACTTTGTCCATCGCAGTGGGCATACGCGCAGTATCTCCGCTTGACGAGCATGCACTCGTCTATCAGTACTTGGGACCTCGGCGTCCCTGGAGAAAGATCGGCCCACCCACCCATATGATTCAGTACTGTGGGGATGTACCCAACAATGGGGAATCCCCTGCGCAGGATGTATCGGCATAAAGCAACCAGCCCGACCTTGGCACCAAAACTTCGTGTTGGCACAACAAAAATCCGCGACCTAGATGTCCAATTCAGAAGTTCAGCCAGAAGTTCAGCCAGAAGTTCAGCCAGAAGTTCAGCCAGAAGTTCAGGAAGCCCCGTTCATTCGAGCGACCAGGACACCCCCAGCCACCAAGCATGCAAGGGATAAGCCCGCCCAGGCCCAGGTGAGTGTCGCGTCCAGTCGCGCACGCTTTGCCGACCACCAGCCCGCCCCGAACAGCACGGCGATGCAAAAAACACACACAAGCTCAAGGTCCGCGCGCGTTCCCCGTCCCGCCACGATCGCCGCCACTCCGGAAAGCACTCCAACAATCGCCAGCGCAATCGCATCCTTGGGCTGCGACTGAAAGAGCACGACCATTGAGCCCGCAAACACACCAACACCCATCACCACCAGGCCGATCATCGCAGCGCTCCAGGTCCACGGAACCAGCAGGGATAGCAGCACCCCGATGATCGCCAGTGCTGTGAGCCCAAGGGGCACGCCCATCACGAGGCGCTCGTCGATCGTGCTCAGCACATCTTCTACAGGCCCGCCCAGCGAGCCGCTCATCGGGCCTGTCAACGTGCCTCTGATCGCGCCGGGCATAAACCCAATATTCGCGCGCCGCTTGGCCCGATCAAACGTAAACGCCTTTCGCGTTTGCCCAGTGGCAGACCCATACCCGCAGCCATGACAGACCGCATCTGTGAGAGCGATAAACCGCCCGCAACTTGGACAACTGTTGGACGCAACATGCAGCCAGTCGTCCGCCTGCAACTCGAGCACCAGGCGATTATCACCCTCGGCCTTCGCGACCAATTCTTGTTTCTTTGCCTCAACAGCCGCACGCTGCTGTCGGGTCTGACGCGAGAGCAGCACTTGGCGGGCCTGTTCAACACACGTTTCGCAGACAAGTCGCCCGTCCGGCGCTCGCACGCTTCGCTTCTGTCCTATGAGTTCGCCACAGACTGAGCAGTGCCGATTCGGTGTGTTTGCATCTTCCGAGGGCGATGAACCGACGGATTGCCCGCGTGCTGACTGGGATACCGACTCGGATGTAGAATCAGAATCAGACCCCATACACCCAAGCTCCCCCTAGGCCATATCCACACGCACGACTTCCCGATCGTGCTGCCTCATGCGACGCGAATGGTCACTGTTCATGCTGGCGCATGGAAATATCAACCAAATGCCGCAGGACCAGAAGTTCGCAGCGTTACGAGCCAGCCTTGGGCTGCTTCGCCTGCTGCTCCTCCAGTATCTGCATGTCGCGCTTGTACTTCTGCTTACCCTTCTCGTCCAGAGTTTCCTCGTAGGGCTTGCCCGCTTCGGCTTCGGTTGGCGGCTTATTGGGATCAGGACCGCCAAAGATACCCATCTGGAACGCTGTCACACCGCCCGCTGCAAGCAGACAGACAATCGCGATCCCGATCATCGCGAACTTCTTCTTGTCCTGCCCGCCGCTTTCTTTGGTGGGCGATGCCTTCTTGGCGCCCGAACCATCAATAGAAAAACTAGTTTTCCCAGACATTTATTGTACCTCCGGCAGCATGCAATCTGCCCAGAACACTGTTCGTAACCAGATCAAATCCTGTCCTAACTTGCGCGTTCGCATGACTTTGCAGGCCACCTCGCCGCGCAAACCCCGTCTTGCAATCGTAGCAATCATGACGCACTAAGACATGACGCAGCAAGACACTTCCTGGTGCAACCGTCAGGTCACATCCTCTATCCCACATCTCGGCGCTGGAAGAGCATCACCGCAATCGCCAGATATCCGGCAATCTGAACGAATGCATAGACAACTGATAAACCTAGGTACGAAGCCGGAACTGGCCGATTTTGCGACACAGCGTCCAATAACCAAAAATACTGCAAGTTGGGCAGTGCCCCCCAGATGGCCAGCAGCCACGTCCGAGTTCGTGTTGGTTGGATGAAGACGAAATCACCCTTTTCAGGTGTTCGGTCCAACTTGGTTGAAATGGAACCGACATTGAGAACCACCAACTCTTGATCGCGTGCGCTTCGCACGAATAGCCCGGGCCCGAGGGCCGCCTCTCCCTTCACATCATTGATCTCGCCGATCTTTCCAGTAAACATCCCCTTCTCGGTTACTCGGTAGTCTTCCAAGTTCAGGGCAGGAAAGCCGTTGGGACTGGAACTGAAGTAGATCGGCGAGCCTGCTGGAACCGATCGAGGCAAGGGCCGGTTGAGCCGGACCACCAGCGGCTCCTGATCCTTCACAAAGTCACGGGAGATATCCTCGGGCTTGGCGGAGTCCACAATCGCCACCGCATTGTTCACAAACACATGCCGCCCAAGCAGATAGTTAGACAGCAGAGCAGCCACAAAGAAACCCACGCACAAGACAATGGTCATGACCTGACCAAGGCGGGTCGAGGCTGCTGTGGCAACCGATGCCATCACCAGAATCGCCAGCGTCAGTGCAGCGCATGCTGTCACCACCTGGGGCAGGAAGTCCTGGCTAATCGGCTGCATATGCCACTTTTTGTTCACGAGTAGCACGCCCACATACGCCAAAACCGTGAGCGGCAACAGCAGCATCACACTGGTTTGTGGGAAACTCCACCCGTAAAAAAAATTCGCCCACGCCGCGAAGCCCAGAGCCACCAAAAGCCCAATCCCGGAAAAAAGCAGGACGGGTCCATCGACATCATCCCCCGCAGTTTCCAGAACGCCGTGCCGGACTGCGATGAGCAGGAACCCCAGCATGATGATGCTCGACATCAATAGCACTGCCGAAACGCCAAGGTACTTGCCCAGGACAACAGTGATGCGGCTGACGGGCTTGCTGATGACTGTGAGAACGGTTTTGTTCTCGATTTCACGGCTGATGGCGGAGGTCGCGACAAACGCGGCGAGGATCACTCCGATGCCGAAGACAGTCGATAAACCGATGTCAAACAACAACTTAGTGTCAGACTTGACTTCGGCGGAGTCAACCGAGGCATAGCCCATACTAAAGCCGGTGTTCCAGGTATTGAAGACTTGGAAGAGGGCGCTGAGCAAGAGCAGCAGCAGCACGATCGGCTGGCGTGTGCTCTCGACAAACGTGTTGCGGGCGATAGTCAGGGCTTGGGAAAGCATGCAAACCGTAGTGAAATCACGATCAAGGGTCGCGGACCTGATGGGTCCAGCCCTATACAAACAACCATAGCGTCCATCATGTTCGTAGAAAGCGCGAACTGGGGTGCAATTCCTTCGTAGATGTGAGGCCTTCGGTCGGTTCGTCAATTCTGTTCTGTATGTCTGATCGGACTCACGACGCGCAGGTTTGACGGATCGCGCTGCTAGCCAGACTTGACAACCTGATCCAATGCAACCTGAGCCAGTATAATGCGAAGCAGCAAGCGACTGGATATCGGGGTAGTCCGGAGCGGTGAGGGGTTGGGGGCGGTAGGCACGCGTGCGTTCTGCACGCGCCGTTGGATCGTTCGAGAGAGCCAGGGACTAGATCGCATGGGTTCGTTTGAATCCGTTGGGCTTTTGGCTTCAATTTCGGCAAGTCTTGCGTGCTCAATTGTTGGCTATGTGTTTCTGTGATTGGTGTTTGATCGTGGCCATTGGAGGATGACATCGATGGATATTGGTATCAGAAGGCCAACCTGCTGGACAACGCCTAGCGTGCGGCCACTAATTCTCTCCCATCGGTAGACCTCGGGCGGCACAGGACGGCTCGTGGAGCAGAAACAGAAAAAGTTTAGATATCAAATCGGTAATCGGAATTGGTTGGGATTCGAAATTGGTTGGGCGCCGGGGACAGCGCGTATCTGGATTTCGCATGAAGGCAGACTACCACACGTATAAAACCGCGACCACGATGGCGATCTGGGGCCTGGTGGTCCAGTTTGTTTTCGCGGTCGCTCTCGCGGTCTTCGGCGCTTTGTACAGCGACCATGCCGTGCTCACCACAGCCTACTTCGTGGGCGCTGGTGTGCTCGCCTGGCTCGTGCTGGTCATCGTCTTTGATCAGCACCGGCGCGAACGGATCGAGGCGCTTGAGGCCGAAGCGCTGGCCCAGACCGGCGGCGAGTCCGCCTCGGTCTTCAGAACGCAGGACGAGTTGAGACCCGCTGCGCGTCGGCTCGCAGGCCTGCACAAGTACTTCGTTCCAGCTGCCAGCCTTGTCATAGGTGGCACAATGTTGGGTGTGGGGTTGTGGCGTCTGGTCCAGTATCGCGACCTGTCTGGTCGCACCGACTTCACGCCAGCCGATTCCAGGGTGCCCGTGCTCGGTGCGGTGCTCGGACTGGTCACGGCGGTCCTTGCCTTCATCATCGCCCGCTTCGCCGCTGGCATGGGCAAGCAGCCGGCGTGGAGCAACCTGAAGGCTGGCGCGAGCCACGCGGCGGGCATGTCGCTTATGGGCCTGATCCTGGGCGTGGCTTTCATGGTGGCGTATGTCGGGCCTGATGGCCTGTACTACACCATGCCCTATGTCGCATCGATTTTCTCGATCATCATCGGCATTGAGATTCTGCTGAACTTCCTGCTTGGTCTATATCGCCCGCGTCGCACAGGGGAGATTCCCGGCGCAGCGTTCAACTCACGGTTGCTTGGCTTTGTCGCAGCACCGGACACGGTTGCGAAGAGCATCAGCGAGGCGATCAACTACCAGTTGGGCTTTGATGTCACGGGCAATTGGTTCTATCAGTTGCTGAATAAGGCGCTGATCCCGCTCGTGATGGCGGGCGTGCTGATTGTCTGGCTGCTCTCCAGCCTCACTGTGGTGCAGCCGCACCAGCGAGCGATCGTGCTGCGCTTTGGTAAGCCGGTTGGTGCTGAGTTACAGCCGGGCCTGCACGTCAAGGCACCCTGGCCAATCGACACCATCTACGTGCCCGAACTCTATCGCAAAGATAAGGATCGCCTGACCTTGCTGGATCGTTCGGTGACGGGCCTGCGCACGCTGGACCTTGGCACGCGGACCAGTCCCAGCAACGAGCCGATCCTGTGGACGAACGACCATCCGGGCGAAGAGATCTATCAGTATGTGCGAGCCAGCGCGCCGACCAAGGAACAGGTTGCCGCCGCGGCTCTTGGTCAGGGCGGCAACCGGGGCGAACTTGTCGACCTTGCCATCGTGTCCGTTGAGTTGCCACTTCAGTACGTTGTGAGCGACGTCAAGAAGTTTGATGAGATGGGTCCGCCCGAACTGCGTGACGGGATTCTCAAGGCGGTGGGCCAGCGCACCGTGACGCGCTACTTCCAGCGCACCCACCTTGATGAGGTGCTGGGCTACGGACGCGCGACGATTTCCGATGAACTCCGCCAGGAGTTGCAGGCGGCCTTTGACAACCTGACTCCCCGGGGCGCGATTGCGGGCGATGCCAGCACGCGCGGGGCTGGAGTGCGGGTGATTTCGATCGGCGTTGCGGGAGTACACCCGCCCAAGGACACCGCGCCGAGTTTCGAGTCGCGCGTGATGGCCGATGCCCGCAAGATCGCCAACATGCAGAGTGCTCAGGCCGACTCGATCGCGATTCTCACCAGCGTCGTGGGCAACGTTGGCCTGGCCAATGACATCGTCGCCTCGATCGACCAACTCAGCCTGATGAAGCAGCAGAACGCCGAGGTGTCGGTGATCGTGGAACAGGAGGCCAAGATCGCCGGGCTGATTGGCAAGGCGGATGGCAAGGCGGCGAGCCTGATCGCGGAAGCCAAGGCGGCGCGATGGAAGACGCACATGGCCGCGGCCTCGAGAGCATTCCGCTACGAAGGGCAACTCGCGTTATACCGAGCGGCCCCGTCGGTGTACATGGCCCGGACGTACTTCGAGTCCCTGAACGACTTGTTCGATGGATCGCGCATCGTCATTGCTGGGGCGGGTACCGCGAACAGTTGGTACACGCTGGACCTGTACGACAAGGATCTTGGTACTGACTTGTTCAATAAGCCAGACGAGCAGTAAGACCTGAGAATAACGAGGAGGCTTGGGTGGGAGCGGGGTTGTACTAGGTGTGGGGGCGTGTGGTCGTGGGGTGGTGAATTTCTGATGTGCATTGCCCGGATCGATTCTTGAGATTCGGAAGATGGAGACTGTCCTGTGCAGAAAGCGCTTCGATACGTGCTGGCCTTCCTGGTGATCCTCGTGCTGGTCTCCTTCACTGTGACGTTCACGGTGCGGTTTACCGAAGCGGCGGTCGTGACGACCTTCGGTCGCGCCACCGAGTCTGATGTCAAGCGGGACGCGGGGCTGTACTTCAAGTGGCCCTATCCGATCCAGAGTTACACCAAGTATGACACGCGCGTGCGACTCTTCACGCTCAAGGTCGAGACCCAGCAGACCAAGGACAACCGCCAGATCGCGGTCGAGACCTTCTGCACCTGGCGCGTCAGTGATCCGCTCAAGTTCTTCCAGACATTCCGTATCGGTGGCGAGCGGGCCGAAGAGCACTATGGCGCCGCCGAACAGGCCCTGCGTGCAAACCTCCGCGCCGCGGCGGGCGTTGTCAGCAATTACACCATGGAGGACTTGTTCACCACCGTGTCAGGCCAGAGCAAACTGCCCGAACTCGAGGCCAAGATGCTCGATACGTTCCAGCGTGCGTCGGATCAGAAGGGAAGCCAACTTGCTGACTATGGCATCCAGGCTGTTGATGTTGGCCTGACGCGCATCCTGCTGCCCGAAGAAGTGACCCGTGCGGTCTTTGATCGCATGAAGGCTACCCGCGATCGTCTGAGCAAGGAGATCGAGACGCAGGGCCAGAGCCAGGCCGAGGCGATCCGCACCAAGGCCAAGAGCGATGCCGAACGCATCACGAGCTTTGCACAGGGCCTCGCCGATCGCATTCGCACACGGGGCGACCTTGAAGCGGTGCCCTATATCGAGAAGATGAACCAGATGCCCGAACTCGCGGTGTTCATTGCGAACATGGACTTCATTCGCAAGATCGATCCGCGCACGTCGACGCTGGTCGTTCCCAGCACCATGCCCGGTATCGGCGCGCTTATGCCCGATGCACTTTCGTCGCTCAAGCCTGGACAACTGCCCAGCCTCAACACTGGCGAGGTCATGGGCATGACGGCACCTGCCGGAAACGTTCCGGCGACTGCTCCGCCATCCATTCCCCCCGTTGCCCGCCCGCGTCCTGCTGCTGCTGGCCAGGGCGGCGCTCGTCCGCCCAAGGGCGAATCGACGACCGACGAAGCAGAAGACGCACTCACGAACGGGGGTGCGCGGTGATTGATCGATTGCAAGGATTGTTGTTGCAGGCGGATAGTGGGGGCGATGGCGGAGGTAGTGATGGGAGTGATGGGGGATTGCCGCCTTCCTTGCCCGAAACTCGCCGAACGAGTTCGATGTCCTTCCGCAGTGAGAGCAATGTCGGCGCAGTGCAGGACGCGCAGGATGCGGCGACCATGCTCGACCCGGCGAACCAGTCGCTGGCCGAGGCGCTCAACATCCTGCTGAAGTTGCTGTACATAGGCGTGGCCCTGTTGTTCGCCGCGTATCTGATCAGCGGGTTCAAGTTTGTCAACGAGGGCGAGCGAGGCATTCGACTGCTCTTTGGCAAGGTGGATGATTCCAACTTGGAGCCGGGCTTTCGCTGGGGTCCGCCCTTTCCGTTTGGCGATATCGTCACAGTGGCCCAGGGTGTCAGCAGTATCAACGTTGATCGTGAGTTCTGGGTCTTTGATGGCGGCAGCGAGCGCAAGTCCCTGGACACTCTCTCCGCGACATCGAGCCTCAAGCCCGATCAGGGTGGCAGCGGCGCGATCATCACCGGCGACGGCAATCTGGTACACGCTCGATGGAGTGCGCAGTATCGCAGGGCCAATGCCAAGGAATTCGCACAGAACGTTCTGACCGATCAGGAACTGGAATTGGTGCGAGCCGCCATCAAGCGGGGCGTGGTTCGGGCCTGTGCCGAGGTGACCATCGACCAGATGCTGCGCACCAGCGCGGAGAATCAGGGCGCGATCGCGAGCCGGGCACGCGAAGTGGCCCAGACCGTCCTCGACGGTGCCATCTCGGGCATCGTGGTCGAGACGCTTTCACTGACGGAAGTCACGCCGCCGCTCATGGTGCGACCGGACTTTGCCAAGACACAATCAGCGACCGCGAACGCGGAAAAGGCGAAAGAAAATGCGTCCTCCGAGCGCACCAGCATGTTGAATGGCGCTGCGGGCGATGCTTCGAACGTGCTGATCGAAAAGATCGACGCCTACGAACTCGCCCTTGGCAAGGACGACAAGCCCCAAGCTGCCAAACTGCTGGGCGAGATTGATGTGATTCTCGAAGGCGGTGCGGTGTCCATCGAGGGCGTTGACCGTCGTGCGTCGGGGCGAGTCACTCAGTTGGTTGCGGATGCACGGTCGTACCGCGACCGCGTGGTGACCCAGGCCAACAGCGATCTCAACCGTTTCGATGCGCTGCTGGCGCAGTATCGGGTCAATCCATCGGTGATGGTGCAGGGCGAGTGGGCCAGCGCGGTTTCATCGTTCTACGAGCGAAAGACGGTCACGAAGATGTTCCTGCCGGCGGGTCGTGACGGTGATCTCGTGCAAATCCTGGTCAATCGCGATCCGTTCGCAATGCGAGATCAGGATCGTGCAGTGAAGGAAGCGGAGGCTCGCCGTGCCGCCCGGATTCGCGCGGAAGAGAACAAGAAGAGTCAGTTTGATACCACGACCCCGACGACGGCGGACGGGCGATAAACGCTTGGCCCTCAGGCCCGACAGCGTGTGAAAGTTCGGAGTAGGCATGCAGCAGGCAAAGGCGACAACCGACCCGCAATCGTCGCAGCGTTCCGGTGGCCCGCCGGTGGTGGTGGCGCAGCAACTCTCGCGCGTCTTCAAGGACTTCTGGATGCGTGACCACGCTCGCGCGGTCAACAGCGTGTCCTTCGAGATTCGCGAGCGCGAGATTTTCGGGCTGCTGGGCCCCAATGGCAGCGGCAAGAGCACCACCATCAAGATGATCCTGGGTCTGCTTCGCCCCACGGGCGGTCGCGTCAGCGTCTTCGGCAAACTGCCCACCGATGTTGCGATCAAGCGCCGCATCGGGTACCTTCCCGAAGAAAGCTATCTCTACCCGTTCCTCAACGCTCGCGAAACGCTCGATTACTACGCCAAGTTGTTCGAACTGGAGTACAAGACCCGCCAGCGTCGCATCGACGAGTTGCTGGACATGCTGGGGATGACCGGCGCTCAGTACCGCCCCGTCCGCGAGTATTCCAAGGGCATGCAGCGCCGTCTGGGCATCGCTCAGGCTCTGATCAACGATCCCGACTTCCTGATTCTCGACGAGCCCACCACCGGCCTTGATCCCATCGGCACGCGCCAGATCAAGGACCTCATCATCGAGTTGGGCCGGCGCGGCAAGACCGTTCTGCTCAGCAGCCACCTGCTCGCGGATGTTGAAGATTGCGTTGATCGTCTCGTGATTCTCTATGGCGGCGTCAAGCGTGCCGAGGGAACCTGCGACGAGTTGCTCGAGGCCCAGGACAAGACCACCATCGAGTCGGACGCTTTGGACGAGCAGACCGTCGCCGAGATTGATCGTGTCATTCGTACGCGCTCCAGTGGCGACAACGCCGTGCGCCGCGTGAGCAAGCCCAGGCAGTCCCTCGAAGCCCTCTTCCTCGACATCGTCGATAAGGCCAAGAGTGAACAGGTCGCCACCAGCGGCGCAACCTCAGGCGGCACGACCGCGTCGTTCCTCCGCTCTGATGAGGACGGCTCCGCACTCATCAGCAAACTCACGGCGTATGAACCGATTGTTCGCGGCTCGACTTCATCAGTATCATCAGTATCATCAGTATCATCAGTATCATCAGTATCATCAGTATCATCAACATCATCATCGGTGCCGTCCAGCGCTCCAGCCAAGGCGGCTGGAAGCGAGACACAACTCATCGAGGCGCTCGTCAAGGGTGAAAAGACCATTGAGTCCCAGGCCAAGGCCATGCAGCCCGCCCCGACACCGCCTTCCGCGCCGATGCCCAAGCAGCAGGGCGTGGATGATTCCATGATTTCATCGCTGCTGGGCGGTGGAAGCGCCGGCCATGACGCCAGCAGCCCATCGGAGAAGCAACGGTGATTGGCCGCATCTGGTCCATCATCGAGCGGACCCAGCACTCTCGCCTGTTCAAGATCATCGCCTCGTGCGTGATTGTTGCTGTGGCGTTGGCCATGCTCATCATCTACAGCGTGGCCAGTGCCAAGGCCCGCACACAGATGATCGAGCAATTCCGAACCGAGTTTGGCGACGCTGCGGTGCAGGAAGTGCTGAACAATCAGGCCAGTAACGATCAGGCGAGCGGAGATGCCGCGACCAACGCGAACTCAGCGAGCAGTCCCCGGGCGATGTCGCAGGCGCAAGATGGCGACTCCGATGAAGCCAGGCGGGCGGGCCAGGAAGTCGACGAGGGTGCGCGAGTCATTCGCAGCATCATCGCTGCGCAGTACAACACCAGTTCGATTGCCATCGCCATCGGGCTTGGCACGCTCTTGTGCCTCACAGTCATCTGGGTGAGCATGGGATTGACATATCTCCTGCTCGCGGTGGGGTGCGCCTTGATGCTGGGGATTGCGGCCCTCTCCGGCTCGCTCAAGTCGCTGGCACCGTTTATCGTGGGCATCTTCGCGCTCACGGGCTCGTTTAGTGCCCTGATGCGTTTGATGATGGTGGCCCTCTCCTGGTCAAGTCCAGTCTTTTCCATCGCCCGCAACGTGCTGCAGGAAGCGATCCGCATGAAGGTCTCGCTGATCTTCATCGTTGCGATGATCTTCGGGCTGGCTGTGCTGCCCATGCTGCTCTCAGACGATCAGCCTCTGCGCTACCGCATCCAATCCTTCCTTCAGTATGGCACGTCGGGAACCTTTGGACTCATCGCGATCCTCATCGTTCTCTTCAGCGTGATGACCGTCGCTTCGGAGCAGCGCGACAAGCAGATCTGGCAGACCGTGACCAAGCCGGTCGCCGCGTGGCAGTATGTGCTGGGCAAGTGGCTGGGCATGGCAGCCCTGTCGGCCTCGCTGCTGGGCGTCTCCGCCAGTGGCATCTTCGTCTTCACCGAGTATCTTCGCCATCAGCCCGCGCAGGGCGAGACCTCTGCCTTCCGCGCCTCGCAAGGCGCGATGCTGACCGAGGATCGTTTCATGGTGGAGACTCAGGTGCTCAGCAGCCGACGGACCATCGCGCCCGATCCTGCACCATGGAATCCCAAACAACTCAACGAAGAGATCGAGAAGAAGATTCAGGTCGAGCTCGACAGCATGCAAGTGCCGGGCGATACGCCTGAGCAACTCGCCGCGAACAAGGACGCCGCGCGAGAGCGCATTCGCTCCGATCTGCTCAAGGGATTGAGCATGTCGTATCGCACGATCCTGCCCGCGGACAATCGCATCTACACCTTCTCGGGCTTGTCTGATGCGAAGAACTCCGATCGCCCGCTCATCTTCCGATACAAGATTCAATCCGGCAGCAACATGCCCGACCAGTTGTACAAAGTCACTATCGCCTTTCCAGGCGTGGGCCAGGCAAAAGTTGAAGACGTACCCCTCGACCAGATCAAGGTGCTTGAACTCAATGCCGGTTTGATCAACGAGCGCGGCGAAGTCATCATGCAGATATTCAACGGGGATGCCTCAACCCAAACCCCAAACCCTCGCGCATTCACCTTCCCCAGCGAAGGACTCAAGTTGTCGTACGCCTCCAGTTCCTATCAAGCCAATTACATGCGTCTGATGTTTGTGCTCTGGATCAAACTGCTCTTCCTGGCGATGGTGGGCGTCTGCGCCGCGACCTTCCTGAGTTTCCCGGTTGCCGCAATTGTTTCCTTCGCGATCTTCTGGGCTGCGGAGGGTGCCAAGTCCCTCGCCTCGGCGCTTGAGACCTACGAGACCACCACGCTCCAGGGCCAGACCATTTGGTTCAATACCGCCGTAGCGAAGATCGCTGAACTGATCTCGAGCATTTTCTCGGTCTATTCCAACCTGCGTCCCACCGGTCGCCTGGTCGAGGGTGAGTACCTGGGCTGGGGCAGCCTGGCCTCGGGCACGATCGTGGTGTCCATCTGGTGCCTGGTCTTGTTCGCTGCGGGCGTACTTATTTTCCGACGGCGCGAACTCGCAATCTATTCGGGACACTAGAAGCACTGGCGTTGCCAGGATTGAGTCGAAAGGGCCTATGACGCGGGATACTCGAATCCAACTCGGCGCGATTGTGGTGCTGGCCATGTGCCTCTTTGCCTCCGCGCTGCTCGCGGTCCAGATGACCGTGGTTGCTGGGCGCGCTCGTATGTCGTACACCGATCGCGTCGAAGAAAGCGATAGTTGGGAAGTCTCGCTGGGCATCGCCATGGGCGCGTTCCGCGGCATCTTCGTCAACACCCTGTGGATGCGCGCCCAGGACATGAAGCAGGATGGCAAGTTCTATGAGAGCGTCGAGCTTGCCCGCGCCATCACCCGCCTCCAGCCCCGCTTCCCCCAGGTCTGGGTCTTCCACGCCTGGAACCTCGCGTACAACATCAGCGTGATGACCCAGACGCCCGTCGAGCGTTGGAACTGGGTCAATCAGGGCATCCGCCTCATGCGTGAGGAAGGCATCCCCGCCAACCCCAACAACATGCTCCTGCACAAGGAACTTGCCTGGATTTTCCTGCACAAGGTGCAGGGAGTCACCGACGATGCCAATCCGATCTACAAGCGCGAAATGGCCAGGGAGTGGCAGACTGTGCTGGGCCCGCCCCCGCCCCGCACGCGTGAGGATAACGACCGCGATATCGCCATCGCCAAGTACGCCACCTGGCTCCAGGCCTTCGCGGACGCACCCATCACGTTCGACGAACTCGTGGAGCAGCAGCCAGCGGCCAAGCTCCTCGCCGAGCGCATCCGCACGGAACTGGGCGTTTCGCTCGATACGCGCCAGGAACGCATGCAGTTGCTTGAGCGCGTCGAACTGAACAATGCTTTGCGCACATCCACGCGCAGCGCCGTCTTCGATACAATTGCGGGTCCTAAGACCAAAGCCATGACAGCCATGCTGGATGATCCGCAGTTCAAGGATGTCTGGCCATCGTTCCTCCTGCACCTTCGTCGGCGTGTGCTGGTCGAGGATTACCAGATGGAGCCGGACCGCATGGTCCGCTATACCAGGAAGTATGGCCCGATGGACTGGCGGCATCCCGCATCACACGGCCTCTACTGGGCGGCCAAAGGCGTCGAAGAATCGCTCGAACTCGTCGATGGCCTCAACGATCGTCGTAGCGACTTTGACTTTGTCAATACCGACCGCATCGTGGTGCAGTCGATCCAGGAACTTTTCCGTTCCGGCGAGATGTACTTCGATTACAAGGCCTCGATGCTGGGGCAGTACACCATCCTGCAGGGCATTCCCAATCCGCACTTTGCCGACTCGTATGGTGCGGTTCTTGACGAAATGCGCATGCGCTCGTATGCCCGCGAGGGGGCCACCGGTAAACTCGTTAACATCAACAGGCAGTCCGCCGAGCGCGGCTTCAGCCAACTCTCCGCAGGCTACGAGAACTTCATGATCGATGTCACGCTCTTCTTTTATCGGCGCGGCGAGCGGGCCCGGGCAGAGAAGTGGCTGCGTGAGTTGCGAACCTTCGCGGATCAGAACCTCCACGATATGGAGACTCGCATCCAGCGATACTCTGACTTGGATATCTTCGCCGAAGAGGAAATCAAGGAATCCGCGACCCGCCCCAGCGTGATGATCAGCCAAGTCACCGCGTCGCTCATGGGTGCCTATGCCAGTGGCTTGTTGGGACGCGATTCGGACCTGTTCCTGAAACAGTTTGAGTTTGCCAAGCGTTGGCACGGCTACTTCATGCAGCAGCAGATTCACCGCACCGCCGTCAGCCGTGATGTCGGTCGCATGGCCCAACTCGACGAGGACTGGAACTTCATCGCGGGAACCATGTTCTACCAGTTCATGCAGACAGTGGGCATGAGTGAGGGAGCCTACAACGAAGATGCCCAGAGCGTCTATCTGGCCGCTCCCGACGAACTGCGTGTCTGGGTCTACGACGAACTGGTCGATGCCTACAAGCCAATGGTCGACGAAGAAGTCAAGGTCGGCGGCAAGCCCTTCGACGAACTTTTTCCCCAGCCCGAAGGCTTGAATGCGCATCGTGCGTATGTCCTGCGTGAGCTCGAACGCCGCGCTCCCAGGAACCAGAACGTCGAGCAGCAGTAACCTCTCCCCTTCCAGAGCGTTACTGAATGTCGCTGGCTTTTGCTGGGCGCTTCTGGCCACTCGCCTCACGATGCCCAAGCGTGTTCTCGGTCTCCCTTCATAGGCTTCCTGGCCCAAGCCACGAGAACCTTGTCCTATCCTCGCCCATGCTGGGACTGTTTGGCGGTGCCATTCTCGCCGCGGCGTTGCTGCTGTTTCTTGTCCAACCCATGGCGGCGAAGATCGTGCTGCCCAAGTTGGGAGGCTCGCCCTCTGTCTGGATCGGCAGCATGCTCTTTTTTCAGGCTGCTTTGCTGGCAGGATACTTCTATACCCACACTCTTACCACCCGCCTGCGTTTACAGGTCCAGATCGCTATTCACGCCATTCTGCTCCTCGCCGCCGCCTTCTCCCTGCCCCCGCCCACCGACATGCAGCCGCCTTCGGGTCAAGACCCGATGTTGTGGCTGCTTCAAACCCTTGCCATCACCGTCGGGCTTCCCTTCTTTGTCATTGCCACTACCAGCCCGCTTCTGCAACGCTGGTTCAGTTACACGGGCCACCCAAGCGCCAAGGACCCGTACTTCCTGTACGCCGCCAGCAACATCGGCAATATTGCCGGCCTGCTCAGTTATCCGCTGCTCCTCGAACCGTTCTTTGGGCTACGCAAGCAGACGTGGATTTTCTCGGCTGGATTTGGCCTGATGCTGCTGCTCGTGCTCGCTGCGGGAGCAGTCGCGCTGCGGCGCGCGGGCGGCATGGCGGGCGGAGCAACACCAGCAACCGACGAGATAACTCCAAAGGAGCGAATCACCTGGAAGCAGCGCGCCAACTGGACGCTCCTCTCTTTCGTTCCCAGCAGCCTGCTCCTGGGTGTCACGCTGCACATCACGACCGATGTCGGTTCGTTGCCGCTGTTGTGGGCGGCGCCCTTGCTGCTCTACCTGCTTAGTTTCGTGCTCGCCTTCTCTCCGCGCGTCAAAGTGGCGGCGCGCACCATCGGCCTCGCGATGCTCTGCCTGATGCTGGGCGTGGCTCTCACGATGCTCGACTCTGGGCTGCTGCCCAGTTGGCTCACCATGGCTGTCCACACCCTGACCTTCGGGGCCTGTGCCTGGATGTGCCACAAACTGCTCGCAAGCGCTCGCCCGGGGCCATCGGGACTGACCGACTTTTATCTGTGGCTCTCGGTTGGTGGCGTGTTGGGGGGCCTCTTTAACGCCCTGCTCGCGCCGCGACTCTTTACATTCGTTGCGGAGTATCCGATCGTGCTGGCCCTCGCCGTGATCCTGATTCCTACCAAGGTCGTCTCGACTCTCACGCAGGATTCTGTCGCGAAGGCCTCTCGCACTATCCTGGAGTGGAAGCCAATTGTGATCTCGCTCGCCTGTGCCCTCGTGATGGTTGGCTTGTTTCTCGCCATCGATGATCACATCATCACCAATGCCAGGAGCAAGGCCCCCTCGATTACCAATAGCCAAGTCAGCATCCTGCGTGTTCTACCAGCCATGGGCCTGCTCTGCGCTTGCCTGCTCTGGCTCGGGCCAAGGCGATCCGCCATCGTCTTTCTCTCCCTGATGCTCTCGACCCAACTCATCGTTGGGCGCACTGGGATTCTCCATCGTGAGCGAACCTTCTTCGGCGTGCATCGCGTCCTGGAATCTCCACGCGGCAGTTGGCGCACCCTCGTCCACGGCACCACCACCCACGGCATTCAACAGTGGAAACCCGAGAAGGAGCGTCTTATTCCTCGCGGCTACTACTCGGAGGTTGGTCCCGCTGGCGATGTCTTTGTTTCGCTCATCGAGCAAAGTCGTCTCAAGGATGTCGCTCTGGTAGGCATGGGCACGGGTGCCTTCGCGTGCTATGGCGAACCGGGCATGACGATGACCTTCTTCGAGATCGATCCCGCAGTCATCCACATCGCTGGCGACAAGAACTACTTCACATACATCTACCAGAGCCAGGCGAAAGTCGGATATGTTGAGGGCGATGGACGCATCACCGTCGCAGAGCAACCCGAAAACTCTTACGACCTCATCGTTCTCGATGCGTTCTCCTCTGATGCCATTCCCACCCATCTCCTGACCCAGGAAGCCGTCCAGTCTGCGTACCTCCCCCGCCTTCGTCAGCGCGGCCTGCTGCTCTTTCATATCAGCAACAACTTCTTTGATCTCTCCGGTCCGCTTGCCAGGATCGCTCAGTCACTGGACCTCACTGTGCTCATGCGCGACGACCCGGGCCTCGCCGACGATGTCGAGCAACGCACCGGCTACCTTGGTGGGACATGGGTTGTCATGGCCCGCGACCCCGCCGATGCCGAGCACTTGCTCAAAGTGCCCGGCTGGGCCCTGCTCTCGGTTCCGGCGGGGCAGAAACTCTGGACCGACGACGAGGCAAACCTGCTCAGCGTGATGAGGTTTCGCAAGTAGTCCGCTCCCTCGAGGCCCCGCATGCCAGCCAACCCATCACCATTCTCTTCTCTCGCCAGTCTCCGCGAAGCCCATCGTGTGCTCGATGGCCTGCTGGGCAATGCCGATGCCGTTGCTCGCATTGATGCAGCAGTCTCAGCACTCGCCCAAGCCTTTTCTCGCACCAACAAGGTTCTCATCGTCGGCAATGGCGGCAGTTGCTGCGACGCCGCCCACTTTGCAGAGGAACTCACGGGCCGATTCCGCAAGGATCGCCCGCCGCTCCCCGCCCTTGCCTGTGCCGATCCAGGCTACCTCACATGCGTCGCCAACGACTATGGCTTTGACCACGTCTTTTCCCGCTGGATCACCGCACTCGCCAGGACCGGCGATGTCGTCATCATCCTTTCTACCAGCGGCAATTCCGCCAATTGCCTCAAAGCCGCAACCGCTGCGAAAGATGCTGGCGCACACACGATCGCCCTGTTGGGCAAAGGTGGCGGCCAACTTGCCGGGCTTGTCGATCTTTCTCTCATCATCCCGGGCGAGACCAGCGATCGCATCCAGGAAATGCACATGCTCATCCTGCACATTCTCGTCGAGGGTGTTGAACACGCGATGGGGCACGTATGATGAAAATCAATCCTGAGAATTGACGCGAAGAACCTATAGTTCGAACAAAGGAGTTCCCACTATGCCCGGCAACACATACAGCTTCCTTGGCCTGCTCCACCTGATTCTCTGGATCATCGCAGTCGTCGACATCCTCAAGAGCAACAAGACCCTGCCCATGAAAGTGCTTTGGATTCTGATCGTCCTGCTCCTGCCGGTCGTTGGCCTGATTCTCTACTTCCTGCTGGGTCGCGGCAAGTAAATCTAATTGAATCCAAGGGCCTCCAATTGAATCATTGCAGCAGTTGGTCCTTGGCCAGCCTCTGATACATGTCGCACCGCTTCATCAGTTCCGCGTGTGTGCCCACGTCCACGATTCGTCCCTCATCGAACACAACAATCCGATCGCAATGCACCACCGTGCTCAGCCGATGCGCGACCACCACTGTCGTGCGTCCCTTCGCAAACTCCGTCAGCGCATCGGCGATCCGCGCCTCGCTCTCCGCATCGACCATGCTGGTCGCCTCATCAAGAATCAGGATCGCAGGATCGCGCAGAATCGCCCGGGCGATCGCGATCCGCTGGCGCTGCCCGCCCGACAGACTCAGTCCCTGTTCCGCCACCGATGTCTCATATTGCATGGGCAGGAGCGTGATGAACTCATGGGCCCGAGCCTTGGTCGCCGCTGCTACGACCGACGAATCGTCGGTGTGCACACCCGACGCTCCATACACGATGTTGGCCCGGATGTTGCCGCGAAAGAGCACGGTTTCCTGCGTCACAACCCCGATCTGCGCCCGCAGGCTCCGCACGCGCACGCTCGCAATGTCCACCCCGTCGATGAGCATGCTCCCGCCCCGACCATCAGGAAGTGCATCGGGATCAAACATCCGATTGAGCAGGCTGAGCGCCGTGGTCTTGCCGCTGCCATTTGGTCCGACAAACGCAACACGCTCCCCATGCCGGATCGTGAGGTTGATCCCGCGCAACGCTGGTTCCACCCGTCCCGGATACGTGACTTGAACCCTGCGGAACTCGATCGTTTTGGTGTGGCGTGCCAGGCTGGGCAGCCCGCGTTCGTGCCCGCTCTCGGGCTCGAGCAGTATCAACTCGCGCAGTCGCTCCGCCGCGGGCGTGCTGGTTTGGATATCGTGAACGAGCGCAGTCAGCGGCTTGAAACTCGCCCCCGCAACCGCGAGGCACAGGATCGCCATCACAAAGTTGCCCGGGCTGACCTGCTGATTCAGGATCGCCTTTGCCACGACCAGTGTCATGAGGCTGAGCGCAATCAGCGTGATCGTTTCCGTCAGGGGGCTGGCGATCGCCCGCGCCGTGCGTACACGATTGAGTTCCTTAAACACACGCTTGTTCACCCGATGGAACCGCCCGCTCTCAAACGCTTCCGCGTCATGCGCCTTGACCACCCGCAGCGCCTGCAGCGATTCGGTCGCAACCCCAAGCAACTCTCCCTGCCCCTGAAGCGCCCGCTCGCTGGCCCTGCGAATCTTCTTCCCCAACTTGCGGATGATCGTGTACAGCAGGGGCGTCACCAGCAACGCAACCCCGCTGACTTTCCAATTCAGCAGGAACGCCGCGCAAAACGCTGCTAACCCCTTGCTCGCCTGCAGCAGCGTCTTGCTGAGCAAAACGTTGAGGCCGTTCGCCAACTGATTGCTGTCGTTCATGATCCGTGCCACCGCGTCCGTTGGCCCGGTCGTCACGATCGTCCGCAGCGGCGCACGCAGCACGGCTTGAAACGCTCGCCTGCGTGCTGCGGTGATTGTCCGATTGACCACCGAGAGCGAGATGTACTGGTGCAGGAAGGTCGCAACCGCCCCGATGATCGTCAGCACGACCAGCCCGCCCATGATCCAGGCCAGGCTCTCGAACGGATCGGTCGGCAAACTGGCAATCGTCGGTTGCGGAACCAGCAACCACCGTGCTGCGCCAATTGTCTTCGCAGACTTCTCGATGCTGGTATTCCAATCCATCGCCAGCGCCTGCATATTGCTCTGCTGTTGAAGTATCGTCTTGAGCACAGGCGTGGTGCCGACCAGCCCCACACCCAGGCATGCCGCGGAAATCACCGTGAGCAGGAGCGTCGCCGCGATCTGCGCCCGGTAGCGGAGCATCGCTCGTGCAAAGGCCCAGAATGCGTTGGGATTGCGGCGCAGCACTTCATCGCCTTGTCCCCTGGTTCCGAATTGGTCACGCCGCACCATGAGTGCTATTGAAGGCCGCCCGCAGAGCCAAAGAAGTGCTAAAGAAAGACAAAGGGGCCGATCCGTGCGAATCGGTCCCTTTCTGTCATGGCGACCTGTCAAGGCGAAATGATGTCCATGATGTAGCCCATGATGTAGCCCAGGATGTAGCCCAAGTGGTGGTCGTACTCGGGCTTAGCCCGAGGTTCCCGGTGCCGCGCCAATCGTGTCCGGACTGCTCAACTGCAGCAGCGTGTTGATCGCAGAGCCATTGGACAGGACCGTGCGTGCCAGGCGCGTGTCGTCGCGGAAGAAACCAACCAGACCGGGCGTCACGCCCTCCACGCCAGTGGGCGCACTCAACCCGCTCACAATGATCGAGTACGAACGGAACTGCGCTCCCGAACCGATCTTGGTCAGTACCTGCTGCTGATTCTGCGTGCTGATCTCCACCCGAGTACGGGGCAGGATCGCCGCACTCGACGCAACAATTCTCACGCCGTCGCTGAACAGATATTCCACACGCACGTTGGTCGTGTCGCTCGAGAAAGGATTGAAAATACTGACCGTCTCGCGGAAACCGTTTGTCCCGTTGGTCGGGTCAAACGTTCCAGCAAAAATCGTGCCCGAAGCGATATTCGTGTCAAACATGGTCGACGCGCCGTCGACGCGGCTGTCGCTCGCAACGTTGCGGTTTGCAGTCGGAATCCACGTGTACTGAGCCGCAATCGGCACCGTGCCGGAGTTGTAAAGCACGGTCGCTGGCTGTCCATCGCTGAGCCCAAAGCCCACGTCCACGCTCGCGCGCGAGCGGGCCAAGAGCGTGACCGACTGGTTGGTCGATGTGCCATCGTTGCGATAGATCGTGAGATTGACGCTGGTCGATGTCGCCGTGGGGTTGTAGAGCGCAACTTCGCCCTTTCCGTCCGTGCTTCCCAGCACTTGCGCGATGCCGCCCACGATCGCCCCGCCGCCCGCAAACCCATTGACCAAGTACCCGGGCAGTGATGTCCGCGACACATTCTCGCCTTCCGCCGCGAGATCCCAATCCGTGAGTGAGACACCAATATCCTGGGTCGATCGGATGCGGGCTGACAAGAATCCCTCGGCCAGCGCCTGCTCATCTACGGCAAACCCGCCCCGCCGATAGGCGTTGAGTACTAGGTTGAAAGTGCGTGGACCTTCGGGCGTCACGAAATCGATCGTGACGGCGGTATCGGTCGAGTTGGGGTTCCAGAACGTCAGGAACTCCTTGGAGAGCGGATTCCGCTCGATCCGAGGGAAGGCCCACTCCCGCTTCTGCTGCGTCGAAAGGGCCGTCAAGTTGATGAATGCCTCGCCCGTTGACGCGTTGAAGTCATTGCGAGTTATGTCTGCGGTCAGTGGCAGTTCATCGGTCACGTTCTCGGCAAAGGCCGTCTTGAGAACCAGCGAGTATCCCTCTTCAGCTCGTACCGGCGAGACAAACCCAGCCTCGCCGCGAACAGAAATGCGAATCTGTGACCGCGTGTTGCCCGTCAGGGTGCCCTCTGCAATCACACGATCTCGGGCCCCAGTCTCGAAACTCGTGTTCTTGCCCGACACTTCGTAATGCGCGATCAGTTGGTACCGGGCCGCGACATTGTTGGGGTTGTAGAGGTCCACTGTTTCGGTCGTGAACTCGCTGCGCCATCCTTCGGGTGCCACTTGCTCGATCGTGAAGAAGCCGGGCACCTCCGCGGCCTTGACGACCTCTGTGTTGATGATCGTGGCGAGGGCGTTCTCTCGTACGCCCGAACTTGTGTTGTACGAACTGGTGGTGGGCACACTGCTGAAGAGGGTCTGTGTTCCCGCGAACGCCGCGTCTTGCGACAGGTCGGTGATTGAAAGGTTGCGAATCGCCAGCACATTGTCCCAGCCTTGGATCACGCGACCAAAGACCGCATACCCGTTGGGATCGACACCGCCAGGGCCAAGGGGGGCGGTGTTATCAACCGTATTGATGAAAAACTGGCTCGTGGCCGAGTTGATCTGATTCGTGCGGGCCATCGACAGCGTGCGTTCTATGTTGGGACGGTTGTACTGAAGCACGATCGGGGCATCGGTGTCGATGGATGAATAGCCCGCGTCGTTGGAGTAGGCAAAGCCGCCGCCTTGCAGCACGTCGATCTGGGCTCCTTGTGAACCAAGGCGCACCGAGCGATGGAAGAACGTCTCACTGAACCGACCCGAGCGAACATAGTTCAGGAAGTTCGAGACTGTTTCAGGTACCACGGAGTTGAACAATTCGATGTCAAACTCGCCAAAGTTGGTCTCAAACCGCACTACCGAGTTGTTCTCGTCTTCGAGTTGCGACAGCGTGGGTAAGGGTGACGTGGACAGGAGTGTTCGCTCTTCAAGCCGGTCCAGCGAACTGGTGGCGCGAGCATCCACGTCGCACCCCAGCATGGTCCGAACATGGCGGCGAAGCACGCGACCCACGCTCGACAGACTCCATGAACGACCAAGAACAAAATGGATAGATGGCGAAGGAATCACGACGGAAGACTCCTGAGTTTCGTGAACTGATCCGAAACGCGGCTATTAAAACGGGACTAGCAAAACTGGGCCAGCAAAACTGGGTTGGTAAAGCAATTCGGAAACCGGGGAACGCTCGGGCCCGCGTCACGCGGTACCAATCCGGACGGGCACATGCTGGTCATGCCCGCATTACCACAAGGTAAGCGTAGGGGGCAGGCCGTCGCTGGGCGATCAATCACCAACCAACGCCCGACCACTCGCGCCGTGCTTCCATCATCGACTCTGGGTCTAGGAAGAGCCAGGGTCAATTGAGGACATCCCCTGATGAATATTCGACACTTCGCACTACGCAAGTTCCATTTCGATTCCATATACTTCACACAATATGGATGGATCGAATCGCCCCGGGGCTCCGCTCGTCAACCACGCGCATGCCAATGGCACCCTCCAAGATCGCCTGATGGAAGCCAAACTGAACCACGATCGTGTACCAGCGCACGAATCGCGTGGCGAGGCGGGCGATCCATGGCGCATCGCGGTCGTTATTCCCGGATACAACCGGCGCGAAGACCTCGAAAAACTCTTCGTCGACTTGGGCCGCCTCGATCTTCGAGGCATCACCCTCTGGTGCGTGCTGGTCGATAACAACTCGCCCACGCCTCTCAACACCATCAAGACCCCGCCCCATGTGCTGGTCGAGCATTATCGTCTCAACGAGAACACGGGCGGCGCGGGCGGCTTCTCCCGGGGCATGGCCCGCGTCCTCTCTGGAGAAGGCGTTTCAGCGCAGTTCCCGCCCCCCGACTTTCTGTGGCTCCTCGACAGCGATGTACGCGTCGCGCGCAAGAGTCTTTACTATCTGGTGCGCACGCTCGTCAAGCATCAGAATGTCTGCGCCGCAGGCAGTGCTCTCGTCGACATCGTGAGCAAGGTCACCTATGAAATCGGCGGCAGAATGGAGCCCAAGAACGGGTTCTTTGTGCCCGCCGCGCGGGGCGATGTGGACAAGCGGCGCATCATCGATGCCCACTATCTCGCCGCGTGCAGCACGCTGGTGCGACGTGAAGCCGTCGAGAAGACCGGCCTGATGCCCGACATCTTCATCCACGGCGACGATGTCGAATGGATGCTCCAGATGCGTAAGAAGACCGGCCAGCGCATCGTTGCCGTGCCCCGCAGCAAGGTTGGCCACCCCTTGTGGAACCGCAAGTTCCAGACCTGGGTTCGGTATTACACCACGCGGAATGCGTATGCCCCCATTGATGTGATGGGGTATGGCCCCATGACCCGATTCCGTCGCGCGCTCGTGGATGTCCTTCGGGCTGCGGGCCAGACCATCACGGGCATGGACGAACTCGCAGAGTTACATCTTGAAGGCCTCGAAGATGCCGCCGCGTGCAGGACCGTGGGCCATCACATGAAGGGCGGCATGGGTCCGATCATCCAAAGCACCAAGGTGCGCCCCTACAGCGAACTTGCCGATGCTGTGCGTGAGGAGATGGGCAAGTTTGACACCAACGCAAGTCTGTGGGTACATCCCCTGATGTTCCTCCGTGCCAAGGACCTGCCAGGCAGCAAGCAGCAGTTTGAGTTGTTGGGAGTGAAGAAGCCCGCCGACTGGAAGTACTGGCACCGGCGCAGCCTGGGCAGCCATCCCAAAGGTGATATCTTCAAAGCGGTCTGGCGTGGCTTGACGGGCCAGCACGCCGACGTCGCGATCATTCCCACCGGCGTGCCCAGCGGTTGGTTTCGCGGCAACGCGCTTTTCCTCCTCACCGTCGATGGCTTCCAGATTCGGCGCGTCAAGAGCACGCAACGCATGGGCAAGGCCATCGGGAGCGTGATCCGAGGAATGAAAGCCGCCATCGGCTGCGCCCGCCGTCCGCGCACGATTCACGACCTTCCCAAGCCGCCCGCACGCACCACACCGATTCCAGCTGCTTGGCCCAAAGCCGCCAGCCACGCTCCGCACGCTTCCGTCGCAATGATGATGCACGATCATGTTCACACCAATGTTTACGCCAATGGCCGCATGCCCGAGGCGACTGGTGTGTCGCGTTGAGATGGACGAGATGCCTGAGATCGGTCAGACCATGAACGTTACCGTGTGAGACAGTCAGTACCGCGTGTCACATTCGGGATGAATTGCCCGCGAGCGTCACCAGCCCCATGCCCACGCTGAGCGTCATCATCCTCAGCCACAATCGACGCGATGCCCTGCTGCGCACGCTGACCGAGTTGTTCGCGCTCACAAGCGTGGACCATCAGGGTTCTTCGCCCGCTATCCCAGCCGATTTTCTGGAACTGATTGTGGTCGATAACGCCTCAAAGGATGGCACTGTCGAACAGGTCCGCGTGCAGTTTCCCGTGGCGATTTACCCAAACTTAGTGCTGCTTGCACTGCCCGAGAATGTTGCGATCGAGGGGTTCAATCTCGGGGCGGCGCGCGCATCGGGTCAATACCTGCTGATCCTCGACGACGATGCCTGGCCCGACCGGGACAGCTTGGGCCATGCCCTGAACCTGCTCGAACAAGAGCGGTCCATCGCTGGTGTCGCGTTGCTGCCCGTCCACCCTCGCACCAACACGCCCGAGTGGCGATTTGCTGCGAGCGCGGGCGATCAATTGATCCGCAGATTTCCTGTCTTCGGATGTGCCAATATCGTGCGCGCCAGTGCTTGGCAGGCGGTTGGTGGCTATGAGCGTGAGTTTTTGCTCTATCGCAACGACGTAGATCTTGCGCTCAAGTTGCTCGGTGCGGGCTTTGATGTTGCGCACAATCCGGGATGGTTTGCGTGGCACGACAGCCCGGGCGCGACGCGCAAGAGCGATCGATGGCTGCGGCTGGCGACGCGGAACTGGGTCTGGCTCGCGCGCCGGCACGCGCAACGCTGGTGGCAACTCCTACTGGCGATCGGGCTGCACATTCCCTGGACAATCCGTGAAGCGGGGTTGAGCGCATCGCGCCTTGGCCTGGTGTGGGCGGGGCTGAGCGATGGTCTGCGCACATCACCACCTGGGCTACCAAATAGCGTGCGTCGGTCTGATGCGCTGTGGCGACTGATTGGCATGCAAGTGCGTACAAAGTACTCGCGTCGCGTCTCTATCAAGCATTCTTGAGCAATGTCAGCGGAGACTTTCCTTCGCGCATGCACTTTCGAATTTCTGCAAGCCGCGCCAGCGAAGCCTTGGCATGGCCATTCTGAGCAACCAGCCCGCCCGTAGGAATTTCCGCGCTCAGGTGCGGCGGCGTGTCGTACAGATCGTGCCAGCAGACACCCTGCACGTAGGGCTTGGAGCAAATGATGCTCATGGCCTGCGTCATCCAGTTCGCCTGCGTCGCCTCGCTCCAGGGCGTGCGCCAATTGCCCGGCTCGAAAGGCTCGGTTGCTTCTGCGCCGACGCGCGGGACGAAGGGCGTGGGCACAATCGCGGTGCTGGGTACGCCGACGGCATTGACGAAGATGGGCTTCTCGAGCGCGGCGAACCGATCCAGCATCGAAGACAGGCTCATCAGGTCGCGCGTCGACAGCCCCGGCTCGGCATGGCCCATTTGGAGCCGCAGCGCGATCGCATCGATGGGCAGGCCGGTTGTCAGCACTGCCTCGGCGTACATAAAAGGCGGAATGCTCCGCTTGTTGGTGACGAGATACTCGCCCCAGGGCTGCTGCAATTCAATCTGCAGTTTCGCTGTGGGGTGCAGTTTCTTGACCAGCATCACCGACAGGCGCGTGAGATCGAGAATCTGCTCGAATGAAATCTTGAAGTTGGTGTTGACGTGCAGCCCGGAGACCACGGTCCAGCGTGACACCGTCTTTCGATAGCGTGTCACCACCGCCTGCACATGTTCAAAGACCAGGTCGCGCAGGGTGTCGTAATCGTTCTCCCAGATGAACAACCAGTCGGGCGCACTGCGGGGACGGAAGTCTACGACCGGGCCGCCAATCACCGGTAGTTTCGCAGTGCGTATGGCCCACTCGATCCACTTGTCGGTGGATGTCCAGTTGTACTTGCCCTCGACCGGCTCCATGTCGCTCCAGCGCATGGGCATGGTGACAAAGTCGCAGCATGAGATCGCGGCTTTCTGTAGTGGTTCGGAGATCGCCTGGGGAGAGATCGCACAGCCCACGGCGGGCAATCCCGCCACTGTCGTGTGTCCCGAGCCGGGAACGACCACCGGCGCGTGGTTGCTGGGTGCGTCGAGTTTGGCCTTCACGACATGCTGCACGGCTGCCTTATACCCCTCGCCCGTCTGCCGCTGTTTGAGTTGGCGGACTGACTGCACCAGCGATAGTTCTTCGCCGGCTTCGAGTGCCAGGGCGAGGGCCTGTGCCGCCGCGGCGTTAGCATCGCGGCTCATGCCATGGACCGAGGAACCGCTTTTGCTGAGAGAGCGCTGCGTGACCAATGCGTCGGTGAATCGAGCCCGCGCGAGGTCGAACTGCTGCATGATCGGGTGATCGCTGGGCAGTTCGGAGAGTTGCCAGTCTTCCAGCTTGTTGAGGAACTGCATGATCTGACGCCTGGCCAGTTCGATCATGAGCATGTAGGGCTGTGCCCGATCGGGCAGCAGCGTCGTGTGGAGCGTGAGCAGGCCCATGGACGGGGATTGGCCACCCGGCATGAGTTTGGAGAGGTGCTCGGGTAGTTCGGGGCGAGGAACCTCGATCTGGACCGCCAGACCGACAGTGGTGTTGGTCTGTTTTTCCGCCCGCACCATTCCATCGACGAGTTCCACCGTTCCCTGCGTGGGCACCTCATCTGGCCCCACCAGGAAGGCATGGCGAGGCGGGAAGTGTTGCACATCCACGCCGTCATTATGGAAGACGATAAAACTCAACATGAGCAGGCATTGTTGCTGGGCTGGGCGATCCGGGGCGTGCCATGCTGTATGAATTAGCAACCTTGAAAAGCGAGGATCGAGAAGGTTTATTTTTTATGTCCAGCCCCTACGGGTGGTCTGATGGATAGTTGTAGCCCCAAAGCGGCACTTCGCACGAATATGCTCCAGCATGACTGTTGCCGTCACCGAATCCGCCCTGAATCTCCCGGGCCTACGGCGCGGGAAGGTACGAGATGTGTATCAGTTGCCCGCCAGCATGCTGACCCCCGAAGGGGTTGCCAAGGCCCGCGAACGCGGAGCGAGCGAACTTCTCCTGGTCGTGGCGAGCGATCGCATTTCGGCCTTTGACGTGGTGCTGCCCACGCCAATTACGGGTAAGGGCCGACTGCTCACGGACTTGTCGTTGTTCTGGCTGCGTGCTATCGAAGATCGCGGCATCTGCCGGACGCACCTGGTTTCGAGCGATGTGAACGATCTTGGCGATGAGGTGTTTGCGAACAGTCCGCAGCCGCGTGAGGCGTTTCGCGGACGCATCATGATCGCCCAAGCCGCGAAGGTTGTGCCCATTGAATGCGTGGTGCGCGGATATCTCGAAGGCTCGGGCTGGAAGGAGTATCAGGCAACCGGCAGCGTGTGCGGCGTGAAGTTACCCCTGGGGCTTGGTCAGTGTGATCAGTTGCCGACGCCGATTTTTACGCCTGCCACCAAGGAAGAACTGGGCAAGCACGACGAGAATGTGTCGTTCGAACGCGCCAGCGCGATCGTGGGAGAACTCTTGATGCGCCATCTGCGCGAACTGTCCCTTGCGATCTACGGGTTGGCGACGACCCACGCCAAGCAACGCGGCATCATCATCGCGGACACCAAGTTTGAGTTTGGAATTGTCGGTGGTCCGTCACTGACAGGCGGCGTTCCAGAAGTAATCCTGATTGATGAAGCCCTGACACCAGACAGTTCCCGCTTTTGGCCAGCAGCCTCGTACAGCCCGGGCCGACCCCAGGCAAGTTATGACAAGCAATATCTGCGTGAGTACTTGGAGACACTGGTGGCCAAGGGCTCGTGGAACAAGCAGTCGCCTGGGCCAGTGCTGCCCGCCGCTATTGTGGACGCGACGAGGGCGAAGTACGAGGAAGCCAGGCGTGCTTTGGTGTGAAGCAGGTTTGTTTACGGGCCATGGAGTTACTGACCTTCGGGCGCGTTCGCAACATCCTCACTGGGCTGCATGGCATCAACGGCATCATTGGTCTTAGTGCCCGCCATCCCCGTCGTGCCGCCCACGGTTGCCATTGCAGTTTGCAGCGCGCCCGAGAGGTCCAGTGCCCAGATGTTGTCCGTGCCATCGCGATTGCTCACGAAGTAGAGCCGGTCGTTCTTTGTCCATGATGGAGAGAGAGCAGAGCCGGCTCCAGTGGTCAGGCGAACCTGACCCTCGCCCTGAGCCGAGACCATGTACAACGCTGCGTGCGGGCGAACATCGGGGTTTCGCTCCGATTCGACGCTGGGCTGGCGGCGTGAGAACGAATCCAGGGGTACCTGGGCGTACACGATCCATTCACCGCTGGGGCTCCACGATGGGTTTATGAGCGCCGCCTCGGCGGAACTTGCAACCTCCGTGTTGTTGCCTGCCTTGCCCTGGGCGTAGTCAAGCGTCCACAGGCCAAAGCTCTTGCGGCCGCGCTCGCGGCCCAACTGGTAGAGGATGCGATCGCGACCATCGGTGCCGGTGCTACCAACCGGGCTCCACTGCGGGAAGAGGCCATAGCCGATGAAGTTCGCGGAGTCGGGGTTATCCAGGCTGCCAACCCACATTTCCCAGCGTCCTGAGGTGCTGCCCATGCGGGAGTAGACCAGGTGCGTGCCGTCGGGCGACCAGCTTGGCGCGATCTCGTGCTCGACACCCTGGGTCAACTGCACGGCCTTGCCCCCCGTGATGGGCATGACGAAGATGTCCCAGTTGCCGGAGCGATCGCTTGCGAAGGCGATCATGTCGCCATTGGGGCTGATTCTGGGCATCATGTCCTGAGCAGGGTCATTGGTCAGGCGAGTGGTGACACGAGAATCGACGCGCTTGACATAGATGTCGCTGGTGGCGCGGTGCTGCGTGCTGGAATAGGCCAGCATGGTGCCATCGCGCGACGGGCTGGGGTCAAAGTCGCTGCCCTCTTCTGCATAGGTCATACGCGCGACGTTGATCGTGCCTTCTTCGGATTCTGAGGTTTCGATGCGGGTGGGGTTGAGATCAAGGCCCGAGGTGTTGAGGCCCTGTGCGCGGCTTGGATCCTTGGGGGCGGCGGCTGGTCCCGTCTGGAACTGAGCCTGCGATACTTGATTTGCCTCGCCCATCGCCATGGCGATGGAAGGGGTGGTCGCTGGCATCTTGGGTGTGAACGTTAC
>CAYRPC010000011.1:0-45969 GCA_964425995.1 uncultured Phycisphaeraceae bacterium | reverse complement strand
CTGCTGATGGACTTTGACCCGCACCTGATGCTCGAGGGCATCGCCATCGCGTGCTACGCGTGCCGCATCAAGACGGCGTTCGTCTTCATCCGGGGCGAGTACCACCACCAGGCCCACGTTGTCGAGAATGCCATCAAGGAGGCGTACGCCAAAGGCATCTTCGGCACGTCTTCTGTTTCGGGTACCCCCTCGCTCCGCGAGGGGAGCATTCTGGGCGGCTTCAAAGACCACACCGCCAATAGCAAGCCTTTCCACGTTGAGTGCTATCTGCACCGCGGCGCTGGTGCATATATCTGCGGCGAAGAGACCGGCCTGCTCGAAGCCCTCGAAGGCAAGCGCGGCTGGCCCCGCATCAAGCCGCCCTTCCCCGCCGTGAAGGGCCTCTTCGGCAAGCCCACCATTATCAACAACGTCGAGACGCTCGCCCATCTTCCCAGCATCATCAGCAACAGCGCCGAGTGGTTCGCCAAGCAAGGCGTCGCGAGCACTTTCCAAGGCGCACCGGGCAGCTTTGGCACAAAACTCATGGGCGTGTCGGGCCACGTCAATCGCCCGGGCTGCTACGAATGCGAACTGGGCATCCCCCTGCGCGTCCTGGTCGAAGAACTCTGCGGAGGCATCCGCAACGGCAAAAAGTTCAAGGGTGCAATCGCCGGCGGCGTCAGTATGGGCATCCTCGGACCCGATCAATACGACGCCGAGATGGACTTTGACATCGGCCGCAAGTACAACGTGCTGGGCCTGGGCACGGCTGGCCCGACCATCTTTGACGAAGACACCAACATGGTCGCGGTGGCCCGCAACATCGCTCGCTTCTTCAAGCACGAAAGTTGCGGGCAGTGCACGCCATGCCGCGAAGGCTCGGGCTGGCTCTATCAACTCATGGGCCGCATCGAAGAAGGCAACGCCAAGACCAAGGACCTGGACCTCGCCCTTGAAATCGCCACCAGCATGGGCAGCATGCCCGGCACAACGATCTGCGGCCTCGCCGACGGTAACAACTGGGCGATTCGCACGATCATGAACAAGTACTGGAACGAGTTCGAGAAGCGCGTCAAGCCGACGTTCGTCGCGGTGAAGATCAGTGTCGGCGCAAGCGCGCGATAGGCACACTCTCCGAATTAACTATCCCGTTGCCGCCTCATAACCCCGTGAACCCAGCCAACCCGCACCACATGTGCGGGTTTTTCATGCTTCCCCACCACCCCTGATACTGCACTTTGCTTGATCCGCGCCCCTCATCGTGCATGTTGCGGTGGGCATCCGCCCCGGACCAGTCTTGGCTGGCCTGAGGTTTGAACATCGCAAGATCAGGAGAAGAGAAATGAAGACCCGTGTACTCGCCGTGATGGCTTTGGCCATCGCCTGTGGTGGCTCCGCGCTCGCTACGCCCATCGTCACCCTCCAGACCAACCAACTCCTCAGCCAGCAGGGCTGGACCTATCAGACCGCTGGCCTGCATGCGGGCACGGCGGAGATCAACGCTTTCACACCAAGCGCAACCGCGCTGGGCATGAACACCATGGGTGCAGGCCTGAACATGACCAGTTCCTACCTCGGTGCTCGCAACTTCTTCGACGAATCGCTCATCAACACCACCAGCACCGTCAGCATCAGCATGCGGGCCCGCGTCCTCTCCAGCGAAGTCTCGCTCTATCACTATGGCTTTGGCGTCAGCGTCCAGGGCGGCAATCGCTGGATGGGTTTTGGTCTCTCCACAACCAACATCACCTACACCAACCTCGTCACCCAGACCGCAACCTTCAACCCCACGCTCTGGCACGACTACACCATGGTCGGCAACTGGTCCGCCGGCACCTTCCAGATGTTTGTTGACAATCAACTCTTCAGCTCGGGCACCCTGAGCTCGCAGCACATGGGCTCAAACGTCTTCTTGGGCGACAGCACCGGCACCGCCAATGCCAGCGTCCAGGTCAGTGACCTCAGCGTGAATGTGCCCAGCCCCGCTGGCGCGGGCGTGTTCGCGGGCGCCGGGTTGCTGGCGATGCGTCGGCGGCGCTAACTACTAGGGCCCCTCGTTGGGCTTTTCTTCGGCTTTCTCGTTGGGCTTCTCTTGCTCGCGAATTCTGCGGAGTTCGTTGCGTGTCTGCTGCAGTTGCACAAGATAGTGGCGGTTCTGAACTTCAAGAGTCGCCCGCTGGTCTTCCTGCAGTTTCGCGTTCCGCAGACGCAGGTTGTTCTCGCGAACCTGCGATTCGAGCCTTCGGACCTGCTGCTGCAACGATTCGGCCGGGCCAACCTGTCCCTTTTGAGGCACCCTCTGCTCGCCGGGTTCAAAGTCTGCGCGAGCGTCTTCGGTCATGATCCGACCAGTGCCACTGCGCACAAAGTTGAGGAGCCGGAAGGGTGTCGAGTCCGGAAGTGGATTCGCCTCCATGCGTTCTCGCGCCTGACGCGCGGCGGCAACTTTCTCGCGCCGCTCCTCGCCATTGACCCGACGATATCGCGCAGGATCAAACGCCGCCTCTGGCGGCCCAGGCGTCTGCGAGCCAACCGCCCTCGCGAGGCGATACTGCCAAGAGCGCTCCAACTGGGATGGGGCCAGCCCTTGCGTGTTCCTCGCGTCCAAATCCGAGAACGAGCCCAGGCGGACCGTGGTCTCAACAACCTGCCCATTGCGAACAATCTCGATTGGCACCTCTTCGCCCGGCTCAAAACTGACAATAACCGGACGTGCCTCGACTTGATCACGAATAGGCTGTCCGCCCATGCTGCGCAGGATGTCGCCTGGCAGAAAAACCCTGCCCGCATCAAAGCCGGGAATGGTGCGCTCGATCGTGACACCGCCACCCGCCGGGGGCAGGGCCTGGATGCCGCGACCAAAGTTGAACTGGCTGAACTGCACACCCAGCGCCGCTCTAGGCTGTTTCTGGAATCTCGCAAACCCCGCCCGCTCCAACCGTTCGCGCTGTTCGAGGGAAAGTCCTTGATCTCCCAGTGCGCTCTCTAGTTCGCGCAATGTTGATGCTGACAACTCTTCCTCCGCGGCTTCGCGAGCCGCGAAGTCGTCGGAACCAAGCCGCGCGACGAGTTCCTGCATTGCTGGTGTGATGGCAATCGCAACGGCGCTGGGCTGTGCCTGCATGCCCCATGAAACACTACTAGTCACACTGGTGACGCTCGCAACGCCCACCAAGAGTGAAACCAGCAAGCAACCAACACGAACACCTCCTATTGGAAGCGTCCGCGTGACCCCGCCCAAGTTCAAAAATCGCGTTGCCATAACCCGTTACTGAGCCCATTATCGGTGGACTGCCATCGATAGCCAAGGGTAGACCGGGTGGAGACGCGCGGAAAATCCGACGCTATCCGAGCCAGGCCATCATTCCTTTGATCGCTCGGCCCGCTTGCGCTCGTTCTCGTTCAGCAACTTCTTGCGCAGCCGCACCGTCTTGGGCGTGACTTCCACGAGTTCGTCGTCATCGATGTATTCCAGTGCGGCCTCAAGGCTCAACTTCCGCGCAGCCTTCAGCACCACCGTCGCTTCCTTGCTCGCTGCCCGCATGTTGTCCAGGTGCTTCAGGCGCGTGCAGTTGATGGTCAGGTCATTGTCCCGATTGTGCTCGCCCGCGATCAGCCCGCTATACACCTTGTCGCCCGGCTCCACAAACATCACGCCGCGATCTGCAAGTTCCTTGAGCGCGTATGTCGTGACTGGCCCGGTCTCGAGGCTGATGAGCACGCCCATCTTACGACGGGGCAACTCTGCGCCCACAGGCATGAAGCGAGCGAAACTATGGTGCATGATCCCTTCGCCCTGCGTCGCTGTCAGCACGCGCCCACGCATGCCGATCAACGCTCGCGAGGGAATCTCAAAGACCAGGTGGCTCACGGTCTCGCCGCGGCTTTCCATCTTCTTGAGTTCGCCCTTGCGGCTGCCCACCAGTTCCATTATGCTACCCACCGCGCTGTTGGGCACATCGATGACTAGTTCTTCGACCGGCTCATGCTCCACGCCGCCGATCTCCCGGATGATCACCTCCGGCTTGCCCACAGAAAGTTCAAAGCCCTCGCGCCGCATGTTCTCGATCAGGATGCCCAGGCTCAGCACGCCGCGACCCGAGACCATGAACTCATCCGCCGTGCGCCCGTTCTCGACCCGCATCGATGGATTGCGCTGCAACTCCTTGAAGAGCCGCTCGCGAATCTGCCGGCTGGTGACAAACTCGCCTTCCTGCCCGGCAAAGGGCGAGTCATTGATGCGGAACAGCATCGTCATCGTTGGGTCTTCAACCTTGATGGGCGGCAACTGGCTGGGATTCTCCGGATCGGCGATCGTGTCGCCAATGTCCACCGACTCCAGCCCCACCAGCGCGCACAAGTCGCCCGCCTCAACGCTTTCAACCTCGGCCCGCTTGAGGCCCACAAACTGCAGCAACTGCTGCACGCGCGTCATCACCTTCGTCCCGTCATGCTTGACGACCGCGACCTGCTGTCCCGACTTGATCCGACCGCAGAAAATCCGACCAATGCCAATTCGCCCCACGTAGTCGTTGTAATCGATGTTCGTCACCAGCACCTGCAGCGGCTTGCTCGTGTCGGCCTGGGGCGGCGGCACATGCTTCACGATCGCCTCGAACGCATCGCGCAGATTGCTGGGCTTGGGATCAGTTGGCACGGGCCACTGCGTCGTACACCAGCCATCGCGACCAACGGCATACAGCACCGGGAAGTCCATCGCCAACTCGTCCTGCCCAAGGTCCACCAAGAGGTCAAAGACCTCGTTCATCACGCCTTCAACGCGCTGATCCTGGCGATCAACCTTGTTGACAATCACCACCGGCCTCAGGCCCAGTTCCAGCGCTTTGCCCAGGACGAACTTGGTCTGGGGCATCACGCCCTCGCTGCTGTCCACCAAAAGCATCACCCCGTCGGCCATGCGTAGTACGCGCTCCACTTCGCCGCCGAAGTCTGCGTGGCCTGGCGTATCCAGAATGTTGATGCGATAGTCCTTGCCATCCGCCGCGTGATAGGTGACGGCGCAGTTCTTCGCAAGGATCGTGATCCCGCGCTCTCGCTCCAGCGGATTGCTGTCCATGATCAGGCTGTGCTGTCCGCCCTCGAGCTTCTCAAGTTCGCCCGCGCGAAAGTTCCCGCTCTGCTTGAGCAGATTGTCAACCAGCGTGGTCTTGCCATGGTCAACGTGCGCGATGATCGCAACGTTGCGAATGCTCTCGTTGCGAGGCACACTACCGCCAGACTCACTACCAGGGCCGCTCCCAGTGCTGTTCATGGTGCCTTCGCTCTCCGCCATCGCCGCGCTCGACATGAATCGCTCCAAACTGCCCACCGCCACAAAAAACTTCCGGCCAATTCCGCACGCACCGATCACACCCCGACCAGATCAGACTTGCGTCGGGCAGAGACCGTACAATTGTCAAACAAACTACGCCCCCCACCCCTCACTCGTGTCTATCTTGCTCCTGCAGCACATGATAGGCGCATCCCATGGAAAACGCCCCCATGGAGAACTCACCAATAGAAAACGCCCCTTTGCTTGGGCCGATCAACCCGAGTCACAAAGGGGCGTTCTGGAGGAGATGTTTTTTGCGCGCTGTTGTTTCTTTCCGTTCTGGCTGCTTGAGCCCAGCTCATCGTGCCTGAGGCAACTTCGCTGGTTCCTTTTTGAATGTCGGACTCAGGAGATCATCCTCTTCCAGCATGTGGAACCAGAGTGTGTCGCCAGAGTGCACGGGCTGCGCCGCACGCTGATGGTCAATGTCCCATGCTTGTTTCCATGTGGGCTTGAACTCGCTCTGAAACATTATCCTGTCAAGCACCGAGCGTGGCAGTTCGGCACGCCGTGCCTGCAACCACCCGGGCGGCCCATCCACCACAGCGCGGAGGCCGATGCCCTGCCACTGCGAGTATCGCGATGTATCGCCTATCTCAAGCGGCGCCACCAGCGAGTTGGACGGTCCCAGCGGCACCGCCAACTGCGGCAGCAACTGCTGCTTGGATTGGGTCGCCAAGTCACTCGTGGCAGCAAGTTCTGATGCGAGATTGGCCCTCAAGCCTGCGGTCCCCCGATCTCCGTAGTGCTTGACCATCATCAGTCCCAGCGTCACCAACCCGCCCAGAACAAACGACGCGAGCACTGGCGACATCTGATACCAACGCCGCCGTCGCCCCCGCGCCAGTCGCATGTGTGGTCCCGGATGTGATGCCGGATGTGATCCCGGATGTGATTCCCCCAGTTGAGTCGCAGGCAGGCCCCAGGGCCTGCCTGTTGACATCGAAGACTCCGCCGAGGCTTCGTGTACTAACGCGTCCCGGATCGAGGGCTCGCGTGCGATCCCGGACTGCGCTGGCGCCTCCGGAGCATTGGGCATCCCTACTGGCGGTGCCAGCAGGGACGCATAGTGATCCATCGCCTGAGCCGCTCCCGCTTCATCCCGAGCGGGCGCTTTTGCCGCAGTTGCGGCTTCAGGCATGGTGAACTTGTTGATCGTGTTGAACGTGGCGACCTTGGTCAAGTTGATTCGTCCCAGCACGCCCGCCAAAACTCGGGCGGAAACCTCGGCGGTCGCCTGCGAGGCGGGCTCGCGAAGCTGCGTCAGGCCGGAACTGAGGAGGGATGCGCTACGGCGGCGCTGTTCGTCCATCGCTGCGATCCGGGCCCAGGCTTCATGCGATGCCGAGAGGTCGCCACGGGCTTCGGCATCGAGAGCGCTGTTGAGCAACACATCGAGTTCACCCTCGCTGGCCCGTGCCGACGACGACTGGGGCAGCGCGCCCAACTGCCTGTCCTTCAATTCATCTCTTGGCAATTCATTTTGTGATTCAATTCGATTGCTCTCATTTTTACGGTTGCGTTGATCATGTGTCACGACGCATCCTCCCTGCTGCCGCGATGGCGACGAGCGACAGACGCTCTTCCCTCGCTGGCGGTCCTATTTCCAGCTTGCGCCGCGCCCGACGGTCGCGACTCAAGACCCTCACGAACAGAACGTCCGCTCTGTCCAACCTCATCTGCCCAGGCTTTGGACAGCAGCACTCGAAGCTGCGTCCGCGCGCGATACAACTGACTCTTGACCGTTCCCTCGGGCAACCCCGTCAACTCCGCGATCTGCGCGATGCTCCACTCCAATTGATGAAAGAGAACCACCACTTCCTGCTGGCTCTCGCTGAGCGACTGGAGCGCTCGCTCGATCTGCTGCCGCTGCCCGTGCTGTCGCTCGCGCGCCTCTTCGCCTCGTTCTTCGGGCCAGCCCCGCACGCCCCATACCGGCGTGACGGGCGCGACCTCATCCACCACAGCACTGTCCACTCGGGGCCCGCGCCGGTGCTGTGCATTGGACAACAGCCGCCGCCCGATCGTGAACACCCATGTACTAAACCGCCACCGATTATCAAACCGCTCGATATGAAGAATCGCTCGGTACAACGCCTCTTGCGTCATCTCCTCCGCCGTGTGATGCGATCGCGACATCCGCAGCAGATAGGCAAACAGCGGCCCCTGCATGGCGAGCACAAGCTCGGCGGTCGCATGCGGATCCCCGCCCACGACCCCCCGCACCAACTCAAACTCTTGCGCACGGTCCAGCATGGGTTCACCCAGAACACTTGAGACAACAAGCCCTCATAGGTGTACTGGCCAGAATGGCCCGGGTTGCATAGAGCCCAGAAACCGCTCAGATTTTTATTCACGGCTGCTTTCCGTACAAAATCCGACCGCTGTTTAGTACAGCGCTGGGGATTCGGATGATGGTGAATCCCCACAGAACCCGCGCCCGTCGTCATCAAACGCCTTGCTGCGGGTTTGCGAGTCTCCTATTGACCCGTCGAGCCAAACCCGCCCGCCCCGCGCTCCGTCTCATCCAGCGATGCTACCTCCACGATCTCTGCGTGGGCGACTGGGGCAATCACCAACTGCGCAATTCGCATGGCGTGGGTCACTTCAAAGGCCACTTTGGACAGATTGATAAGCGCCACCCGCAACTCGCCCCGGTAGTCACTGTCGATGGTCCCGGGCGCGTTTGGCAACCCAATACCATGCTTGGTCGACAATCCGGATCGGGCCCGGACTTGTCCCTCAAAGCCATCGGGAATCGACAAGGCCCACCCGGTTGGAACCAGCACGATCTGCCCAGGTTCGATGCGGACGGGCACCCCATCGGGCAGACACGCTGCCAGGTCCAGCCCCGCCGCGCCCGCCGATTGGTACGCGGGTAGGGTCGCTCGTTGCGAGAGGCGATGCAATCGCACCGCCGGTTGCTGACCTTGCTTGCGAAAACCAACATCATGAACCTCGATCAAACCAGCATCCATGGGTGTCAACGGAATCATCCCGAATCATCGCAGCCGGGCCACGAATTCCTCGGCTAGACACAGGTTTCCCACCAGGAAATATGTGAGCCATCTCGCCCAGAACCTATCAAATTACTATCAGATGGCCCGGCTTGTTCGCGCGATCGTTGCTGGCCCGACCCGGAAAGATCCGCGAAGGACGACTGGTTCGAGATCGCGAACGCTGTCGTTGCTGGGCGTGTTGCCTGGCAACTGCGCAACCAATCGGTCGTATTGCTCGATCACGCGACGCGCCTCGGCAACCGCAGACTCCAAACTCGACTGGCCAGTCACCTGCCGAAACACATCAGGACGCCCATCCGCCCGAGCCCAGCCACCTTGTTGCTTGGCCTGCAATTGGGCCGCGAGCGATGCCGCCAGGACTTCCGCCTGCGTTCGCGCGGCTATCAACTGCTGGCGAATCTCATCTGAATGCGAGTCAGTGGGCTGAACAGTAGCCAGAACAGCCGGATGGAGAAGTGAGTTGGTCGAAAGGTGTTGGTTCACGAGGAATGCAATCGGGCGGGGCAAACAGAGAAGAGAATGAGTTGGAACGGCTTGGCGAAGAATCGGCGATTCAACGAGCCAGGCCCGGTCAGTATTCTACGTCAAGCCGCGTTTTGTGTCACGCCCCGGGCGCGTCCGGGACTGTTCGTGTCTTGGGAGGGTGATTTGCTGTATTGGGACTCGACATATTCCGGTAAGTAGCGCCGCAAGGCGGCCCTGACCATGCTTGGTTCGTGGGCACGCTGGAGGCTCGTCAGATCGGCGATCATGGCGGGCACATCTACCGGCGTTTCAATCCGCTGGTGCAGCGCGAGAACGCCCGGGTAGTCTGTCGGCACCAGCGCTTCCGCCGAGTAGACCAGTTCCTCGTGCAGTTTTTCTCCCGGACGCACGCCCGTGACCACGACATCGACCACCGGCTGGTCGGTCTGGGGCATCAACGGCGATTCGTGGCTTGTTGGCCTGATGGACACGCCTTCCGCAGTGACCATTCGGGGTTGATACCCATGCAGACTGGCAAATCGCAACGCCAAGTCGAGGATGCGGACCGGATCGCCCATGTCCAAGACGTAGATTGTCGGAAGGGCGGGCACCTCCTGGGTTGCAGCGTTCGCGACCACCCCCACACTCGCGCCGACGCTTCCCCCTGCACCCAACATAAACCCGACCGGCCCCTGCTGACTGATCGATCCGGCCTGGATGACCAAACTCGCCGCTTCCGGGATTGTCATGAAGAATCGAGTCATCTGCGGATCAGTGACGGTCAGTGGTCCACCCTCACCCAGTTGCTGGCCCCAAATCGGCAGCACGCTGCACGCGCTGCCAAGGACGTTGCCAAACCTGACGATCGAGCATTGGGTGTTATGGGGGCTGGTATACGCAGCGAGCGATTCGATGGTCTTGGGAGGATGCCTGACTCCCGCACTGCCCGGCTGCTGGCGCTGACTGCCCAACCACTGCACGTATACCTCGGCAATCCGCTTGGTCGCGCCCATAGTGCTGGAAGGGTTCACGGCCTTGTCGGTCGAGATCATAACGAACCGTTCTGCGCCGACGGCAACGCTCGCGTCCGCGATCGACTTGGTGCCCAGCACATTGTTGGTGATAGCGAGGGCCGGATGATCCTCCATGAGGGGGACATGCTTGTGGGCCGCGGCGTGAAACACGGCATGGGGCTTGAGTTGGACGACATGGCGAAGCGTCGCATCAGCATCCGCAACATCGTTGAGCAGGGCTTTGCGGGGCAGATCAGGAAAGCGTCTGGCAATCTGGCGATCAATCTCGAACAGGGCGTTTTCGCTCCGCTCCATCATGATCAACATCGACGGCTTGAAGGTTGCGACAATTCGACAGATTTCGCTGCCAATACTGCCGCCCGCGCCGGTGATGAGCACTCGCTTGGCCTCAAGGGCGGTACGGACGAGGCGGCGGTCGATGCCATAGGGCGTGCGGCCGATGAGTTCGGCCATGTTGAGTTGAGGCTGGACCATCGCTGGCGCGCTGGCGCTGCTCATGGCGGGGCGGGCGAGCAAGTCGGGCAGCGTGGGCACGAATCGTTCGGGAATGCCAAGGCCACGCAGACACTCGCGCACCCGCAGAGACAAGGCCCGCTCGCTCGCGGGAAGACTGACTACCCCGATGCTGAAGGTATGAAATGCGTGCATGTCCGCGAGTTGTTCGAGATGCCCAAGCACGGGCAGGCCAGCAATGTCTGGCGCCAATTCCTGCCTAGCTTCGTCACCAACCACCACGCAGCCGACGTGCGCGGGTAAAAGGTTGGTCACGGCCAACTGCCCCGCGAGCGCGGCCAAACTCTCGATCGTGCCAATCAAAACCGGATGTCGCCACAACGTCGCGTCGGCGAGTGGTCCGGCAAACCCAATCACGACGGGTGTAGCGTGTGTCACTGATGTCGAATATCGGCAAGACGACACGACGACGATGAGGCACAGCACAATCGTCCGCGTTCGCCACACCTGGTCCACTATCCTCATGGCATGATCACGCGACTAACAGGGATGTTGGAGTCGATCGAACAGGGACGTGCTGTCGTCGTTGTCGGAGAGGGACGCGCAGGCTTTGCGTACGAGGTGCTGGTTCCCGCGTTCCTCAGCGTCGAACTTGCGCCTCGAACCGGGCAGATGATCACGCTGCACACTTTGCAGTATCTTGAGGGCCAGGGTCAGGGCACGAGTTTCATCCCGCGACTGGTCGGCTTCGCAAGCGTGGCTGATCGCGCGTTCTTTGATGTGCTCACTAGCGTGAGCGGCATCGGCAATCGCAAGGCCCTTCGATCCATGACGCAAAGGCCCGCGACGATCGCCCGGGCGATCCACGAAAAAGATGCCAAGTTGCTGGCAACCCTCCCCGAGATCGGCAAGCGCATGGCCGAGCGCGTCATTGCGGAACTAGACGGAAAAGTTGATGCGTTCCTGGTGGTGGGCGAGGGCGGACCAAACGCGCTGCGCACCGAGATCGGGTCGGCAACACGCACGACCAGCGATCCAATCCACGAGGACGCAATCGCCGCGCTCATGATGCTGGGACAGACCCGCACCGAAGCGGAAGTGAACGTGACAAAGGCCGCGACGAGGGCGCAGAAAGCGGGAAAGAAACTCTCGACGCCCGATGCCGTTGTGGAAGCGGTGTTTGCGGGGTGATGGATGATTGGCCAATAGGGGTGCTGGGGGTGATTGAGTGATGGATGGCCGGGTGGCCGCCAATACTCGCTCACCTATGACGCACCTCCTTGCAACGACATCGCAGCCGCTGGAACTTTGGCACGCGATTGTGCTTGGCCTGGTTGAGGGCATCACCGAGTACCTGCCTGTCAGTTCGACCGGACACCTGATCCTTTCGAGCAGCCTGATGGGCCTGGACGACACGCCCCAGCGCAAAGCAGCGGTCGATGCGTTCAACATCGTGATTCAGGGCGGGGCGATCCTTGCGGTGCTTGGGCTGTATTGGCCCACTGTCGTGCGCATGCTCAAGGGCCTGGTTGGCAAGGATGCCAAAGGCTTCGCGCTGTTTCGCAATCTCGTGATCGCGTTCCTACCCGCTGCGGTCATTGGCCTGGCGCTCGACGACTGGATCGAAGCCAGACTCTTCCACGCGGGGCCAGTGCTCGCGGCGTTGCTGCTGGGTGGCTGCTTCATGATCTTGCTGGACAAGTGGCGCGCGGGTCGCTTCAGCGGTCCCAAGTTTCACTCGCACGAGACCGCGGATGTGATGGATGTCACGGTGAAGCAGGCGCTGCTCATCGGCTGCATGCAGGTGCTGGCGATGTGGCCCGGCACCAGTCGCAGCATGATGACCATCGCTGGTGGCGTGATCGCCGGCCTTCGCCCGCGCCAAGCCGCAGAGTTCAGTTTCCTCTTGGGGTTACCCACCCTGGGGGCCGCAACTTGCTACAAACTTGCAAAGAACCTGTACAACAGCCACAAGACCGGCGAGCCGAATATGTTCGAGGTTCTGGGGGTGCTGCCGGTGATCGTGGGAATCGTGGTCGCCGCCATCAGCGCTGCGGTGGCAGTGAGATGGCTGGTGGGATTTCTGAATAATCACGGATTGACACCGTTCGGGTGGTATCGGATCGTGCTGGCGCTCGTGCTGTTTGTGTTGATTTGGCGCGGGGTGGTGGTGATCGGGGGGTGAAGCGTCGCGTCAGGCTGACTTTTTCTTCGCTTCAATAGGTTGCTTCGCAAGCAGCTTTGCGCGTTCGACCGTGAGTTGCTCGTAGCTGATCTCTCTATTTGAGATACCGGCTGTGCAGTCGCATCATGTCGCCGATATTGAGGCCAAGCACCACAGCGGGTTGCTTTTCTATATTCGGGATGGACGAGACGCGTGCGCTCATGCATTGACTCCCTACTTGAGATGCTCGCACAGAGCTGCCAGTGACACGATATGGAATCCCAGAGTATTCATGCGGATCATTCTAACTGACCATGTTCACGGCTACTGATGATCATCACGAAATCGACAGCGTCGGCCTTTGCTTGCCACTGCCCAGGCTTGCGAGGGCGACTTGTCCCTCGAGATTTGTAATCATCGCTTCGAGCGCATCACGAAGGCGCTTGCCCGGCTCGTCCATTCCGGAACTAGGCCCTGTGAAGTTCGCGCTCGGGTCGCCCGTGTCGCTGTTGGCCCGCAACGCCATGGTGATGGGCAGCGCGCCCAGGAACGGAACGTTCAATCGCTGGGCCATCTGCTCGGCCCCGCCTCGCCCGAAGATGTCGTAGTGCTTGCCGTCGTCGGCCACGAACCCGCTCATGTTCTCGACCACGCCCAGCACCGTGATGCCCAACTGCTGGAACATCTTCGCGGCTCGCACGGCATCATCCTGTGCGACCTTTTGGGGCGTGCAGACGACGACCGCGCCGCTGAGTTGCAGCATCTGAGCCATCGTCAGCGAGACATCGCCCGTGCCCGGAGGCAGGTCGATGATGAGGTAATCAAGGTCGCCCCATTGCGTCTGCTCGGTCAGTTGCTTGAACGCGCCGTGGGCCATGGGGCCGCGCCAGATCAGCGGCTTGTCGGCATCGACGAGTTTGCCGATGGTCATTGCCTTGATCCCGTGCGTAAAAAACGGCTGTAACATGCCCTGGTGTACAACTGCGTCGAGGCTCGCAAGATTGAGCATGGTGGGCATGCTGGGGCCATAAATATCGCCATCGAGCAGGCCCACGCTGTATCCGCGCCGAGCAAGGCCAACCGCAATATTGAGCGCGATGGTGCTCTTGCCCACGCCACCCTTGCCCGCGCCGACAGCGATGACATGGCGAACGTCGGGCAACGCACTCGCGCTCTGCTGGGGCGTGGGCTGCTTGGATGCTGGTTGTTTGAGGCCCCCGATGGGTGTGTGACCATGGCTTGCGCCCGACGGATTGGTCGCGGCGGGAGGCTTGGTGCCCGCGGGGACGGGCGTCATTGCACCGAATCGCGAGGTGTGGACGACCTTGCCGGCATGGTCAACATACTCGACGATGAGGCTATCGAGCTTGGTGCCGTCCTGTTGTGCGAGATGCTCGATCGCAGCGCGAGCTCGCTGCGACAGAGTTTCCAAGTCTGGCTTGGGTGTGCCCGGGGGCGCTTGGAGCTTGATGCTCGCATAGGTATCACACACGCTGCTCCATAGCAACGCGCCGCTCGAGACGAGATCCTTGCCATCCACGCCAGCAACTCCCGCGAGGGCGTGGCGCATCGTTTCTTTCGTCAGTGACATTTTGGGCTCCGATGCCGCAGCCAACCTTGACTATTGCACTCCAGTAGCGGCAATGACTGGAAGTGATCGTAGAACCCCGGCAACCCGCCCCACCCACCGGACAACTTGTTCCGCATATTCGGACGATACCGGACAGTCGTGACTCTGTGCCGAAAATCGCCGATGATCATCAGCAGTATGCAATCTCCAAGAGAGATGCTCGTTGGGCGAATGAAGGCAAGATCGGATGCTGCAGGATGAAATAGGAATGCGACCGGGCTTCTGGTTGCCCGTCGGCCGAAAGGAACTCACCATGAATAGTTTTGTACACACCCTCTCCACTACTCTCACTTGCGCCCTCGCCAGCACGCTCAACGCTCGCTCTCGCGATCTTCGCCTGCTGGCAACGATCGTGCTGGTTGCGGGCTCGACCCTCGGCACTGTTGCCATGGCCCAGGACCAGAAGCCCGATGACTCGCTCTCTGGCCCCAAGGTTCGCGACAACTCGATGCCTGGCCAAACTCGCCAGTTTGCAGGCGGCGCACGGGCCAAGGGCGAACCCCGTCCGCTTCCGCCACGAGCCTTCGTTCGCATCGTCGGCTCGCTCGAACGCGAGGATGCGCCAGAGGGACTGGCGCTGTCCGCTGGTCAGCGCACCAAAATCGAAGCGATCCGCGAAGAATTTGAGTCCAGTGTTCAGATCTTCCGCGATGCCCATCGCGACGAACTGCTGGCTCTCCGAGACAGCGTGCCACCACAAGAACGCGGGCGCATCGAAGGTTTCCTTCGCGGCCCAGAGGGTGATCGCCCGGAAGGCAGAGCGGGCAAGGCTGGCAAGGGCGATGCCCAGCGTGGCCAGAACCCGCGCGGCGAAGGGCGCGGCGATGGCCCACCTCGTGAAGAAATGATGGATGGCGACGCCCCTCGCGCTGGCAAGGGAGATCGCAAGCCCCGGGAGATGTCGCCGGAAGCCAAGGCCGCTCGTGAGCGCGTGCAGGAGATCATGCAAGACGCTCCAAAGCCAGAAGAGGCCCAGTCACAAGTCATGGCCCTGCTGACTCAACCCCAGCAGGAGTACGTCAAGGGCAAACTGGACGAAGTGCGGAAGATGGGCGACGCGGCTCGCAAGGGTGATGGTGACAAGAAGGCGGCGGATGGCGAAGGGCCGCGCGAACGGCTGATGCAGCAGTTGTCTCCCGACGATCGCGAGAAAATCAAGGGCATGAGCCCCGAAGAACGACGAGCCTTCATCCGCGACAAGATGCAGCTGGGTGACAAGGTTGATAAGAAGTAAAGTTCGAACGGATTGCTCCGCTGGTCAAAAGCAATGCAACGAAAGATTTTTTCTGAGAATCCGGCAATATGCCGATCGCCAGTTCGTTGCGCTCACCATCTCGGTTGATACAAGCCCCCGATAGCGCGAAGGTTGGCGTCGAAAGGCCCAGCCTTCCGCTTTTTTGCACCGGTTTCTGAACCCTCGAACTTGCTTCGCTCAGGATTTTTTGGGGTGTTCTTGGCGCAAGTTGACTACCAACTCGCACGAGAATTGCTTTTTGTTTGTATGGTGTTCGTGTCATATCGCCCCTTTGAACATGCAATCGCCCTCATTCCAATCAAGTCTGAACCCTGCCTTTGTGAAATCTATACGGAAGTTTGGGGGAATAGGGAACTTCTGGACCGAAGACCAATAACATACTAACGATCTCTCTCTCCTCCAGCGGGGCGCTGTCGAATAGATGGCGCCCTGCTTGATTTTTGCTGGGCTCTTGATGCCAGCAAAATAGTTCTTTCACGAGCATGTTGTCTGTTGATCTGGGTCTTCTCGATGTTGGCCTGACCATCGAGCAAGAATGGGACCTTGACGCACGTTCCTCCGCCCCAACCTCCGCCCTCTTCCACACGCCCGCCTTCAACCCCCGCTGGCCCTGGGCACGCGCCATCTGATTCACCAGTCCTCGTGACGGGCGCGGCGGGGTTTATCGCGTCACACGTTGTCGAGCAGCTGCTCGGGCGCGGCATCCACGTTGTTGGCGTGGACAACTTTGATCCGTTATATGCCCGCATCATCAAGGATCGCAACGCGCGAGAGGCTGGTCTGCTCGACCATCCGCATGCCTCGCTCATCGAGTGCGACATCACCGACGATGCTGGCCTGGCCCGCGTCTTTGACGAGCATAAGCCCGCTGGCGTGATTCATCTTGCCGCGAAGGCGGGCGTACGCCCGAGCATCGCGGACCCTGCGGGCTACATGCACGCCAATGTGACCGGCACGGCCCGCATCCTGCAACACGCGGCGCGTGTCAACTGTTCACGGGTTGTCCTCGCTAGTTCGAGCAGTGTCTATGGCAACACGCAGCAATCGCCCTTCCACGAGGACTTGGACGTGAGCCACCCGATCAGCCCGTACGCAGCGAGCAAGCGCGCGTGCGAACTGCTGGCATCAACACAGCGTCACCTGACGAAGATGCCCATAGCGAGCCTGCGGTTCTTCACGGTGTATGGGCCGCGCCAGAGGCCCGATCTTGCCATAGGAATGTTTCTGTCGCGGATCGCGCGGGGCGAGCCGATCCAGATGTTCGGGGATGGCAGCACGGCCCGCGACTACACGTTTATCGACGATATCGTCTCGGGCGTGCTGGCTGCGTATCAAGCGATTCCGCGGTTTGGCGAGCGGGTCTGGAACCTTGGGAACAACCGCCCGATTCCGCTGCGCGAGATGGTCGCAACAATCGAACGCGTGGTCGGGCGTGAGGCAATTATCGAGCGCAAGCCGATGCAGGCGGGAGATGTCGAGCGAACATGCGCGGATATCTCGCGGGCCCAGCATGAGATCGGCTATCAACCTCGTACGACTTTCGAGTGCGGGGTCGCGAAGCACTGGGAGTGGATGCGGGCGCTCGAAGAGCGATGAGGCGACCTGAAAAAGCGAGGGCAGGGAGGCAACTATGTGGGGACGAACGAGCATGCCGATTTTGGCGGGCGCGCATGTGCGGCTGGCGCCGATGAAAATGGAACGATGCGACAATCTCTTTGATGTAACCGCGCCGAACACGTTCGAGTTCTTTCCCGGAGCGCCCCGCGCGTGGACACGAGAGGCCTTCCGCGGATTCGTTTCACATCTCCTGGCAGAAGAATCCCGCTGGATGTTTGTTGTGTCACTACCCGGCAATGGGAACAACAGCGATGGCGAGCGAATCATCGGATCGACTTCGTTCATGGACATGCGCCCCGCCCATCGCGGACTGGAGATCGGCTCAACCTGGTACGCGTCCGAGCAACGGGGGACGAAAGTCAATCCTACCTGCAAGTTGCTGATGCTCGAACATGCATTCGTTGTTCTTGGGTGCGAACGCGTGCAACTCAAGTGCGATGGACGCAACCAGCAGAGCACGCGGGCGATTATCAAGTTGGGCGCGTGCTTCGAGGGAACACTCCGCAAGCACATGATCATGCCCGATGGATTCGTGCGCGACACGGCGATGTTCAGCGTTGTGCGGAACGAGTGGCCAGCCGTGCGCGAACGGCTGCTTGCCCGGGTTGCGGAATAGCGCGTGCGCCTTCGGCTGTCAATGCCTCTCCAACCAGTCGTTTCATCGTGCTGGACCAGCCAAGCCGCTTGAAGAGTTCGGCGTTGCACCAACGTCGAGCGTTCTGGTCCGTCTGGGATTGCTTCGCTGGCGCGAGCATTTCGTACACTACGAACTGAACGTCGCGATGCGTCGTCTTGAAGACAAACGGCGTGTGCGCTCGCCACTTCACCCGCGCGGGAAGCCGAATACCCAACGCTCTTGCCACAACGGTTGCGTCAAAATGCTCGACATGCTGGGCCTGCGTCCGATCGAGCGTGGGCAGTTGCCAGAGGCCAGCCCACAAACCAGTTGCCGGTCGCTGCTCGACTAGGACGCTGCCCTCGTTGTCGCGGAGCAGCAGGCTTATGTGCTGGACTGATCCTCTTGCGCCCTTCGGGGGCTTTCGCGGAATGCGATCCGTGCTGCCATTCGCGAAGGCCTGACAATGCGCACGAATCGGGCACATCGTGCATCGCGGCGCGGACAGGACACAGATCGTGGCACCAAGCTCCATCAATGCTTCGTTGAAGGCACCGGCACGATTGGGCACGCGACTACGCAGGACCGTTGTCCTGTCGACAGCGCGGCGGACCAGTTGCCCAGCTTGCTGCCATGTCCAGGCAATCGCTTCCTTGTCGCTCGTTGCCAGTTCCCTGCCCCCGACACGAAGCAGAACGCGAGCGACGTTGGTATCAACCAATGGCTCGCTGCGTGCGAAGGCGAGCGACGCGATAGCGCCCGCTGTATATGCGCCAATGCCAGGCAGGTCACGCAGACTCTCGACAGTATCTGGCACGCGTCCTCCCCATCGCTCCCCAATGGCCCGGGCGCAGGCATGCAGCATCCGTGCGCGTCGGTAATATCCCAGGCCCGTCCACGCGGCGAGTACGTCGTCGAGCGGGGCGTGCGCGAGCGCTGAGATATCCGGAAAGCGAAGCAGGAAGGCTTCAAACTTGTCGATCACTCGCGACACCTGGGTTTGCTGCAGCATGACCTCGCTGACCAGCACCCGATACGGGTTTCGCTGCCCGGTCAACGGATCACTCACACGCCACGGCAAATCGCGCGCGTGCTGTGCAAACCAAGAAAGCAATTCGGGCACGACTTCTAGCGACACGGCCTGGGCTTGCTTCCCCGATTTCACTCGAAGCGGCTTGGCTGGTGCAGCCACATTGGTTGGTTTTGCCAACTTTGTTGGGTTGGCAAGGGCCCGCTTCATTCGTGTCTGTCGCCGCTCTGTCCGCCTGCTTGAGTCTGAGCTGGACTATCAACTTGGCCATCAACTAGGTGTAGCGCTCGTTCGACGCCTGTCTTCACGCTCTCCCAAGTCGCCGAAGGATCCTTGCCAATGCTTATCCAGCCGGTTTCATTGATGAGAACGTTGCGCACGCCTTGCACTTCGAAGAGAGCGCGTGCGACGGGATCACGAGCCGATGAGTCGTGGCTTGTATAGGAACGCAAGCCCAGCGCTTCACTTGTCGGGAGCGCAGGCACCGCGCGATCGAGCACGCACTTGAGCGCGTTGGGGTTGGGTGTTGGGTGGTATTCCCTGACAATAAACGGCACGAGCGATGCTACGCGAGCGCGTGGTGAGGTGATCGGCACGGATTCGGTTCCGAGAACCTGACCGGGCCTTCCACCTGATGAATGTTATTTCAGAACAGCAACGCTTGTGCTGCGGAGGCGTCCAAGGATTACACAGGAGATTATCGCATGAACACGCGTCGCTGCTTCGGGCTGGTTTTGCTTGCTTGTCTTGCTGGGGCGCCCGAAGCGGATGCACAGGGGCCAGTGACAGTCACGTTCTCGCCCAGCAAAGACAACACGATCTATGAGTTTCCTGTCGGCGGGCTGCCCTTGAGCAACGGCGCGGGCGCGAACTGGTTCATCGGCAAGACGACGCAGAATCTCACGCGGCGTGGACTGATGGCGTTCAATCTCGCGTCGATCCCTGCAGAGGCGACGATCCTCGACGTGACGCTTACGGTGCACCTCTCTCGCTCGGCTATCGCGGGCCTTGAGGACATGACGATGCATCGCGTGCTCGCCAACTGGGGTGAGGGCACTTCAAACGCGGCGAACAACGAGGGACGCGGGGCCAACGCGACGACCAACGATGCAACCTGGCAACTGCGTTTCCATCCCAATCTCTCGATGTCCTGGCCTTTTGGCGGCAGTTTCGTTTCCACTCCCAGCCTCACCAAACCGATCGGCAACATCGACTTCTACTCGCTGAGTTCTACCGGACTGATCGCAGATGTGCAGCAGTGGGTGACGACTCCAGCCACAAACTTCGGCTGGATCTTTCGCGGCAATGAGTTTGCCTCCGGCACTGCCAAGCGCTTCGACACCAAGGAAAACTCCGATGCCAGCGTGCGCCCGGTGCTGAGCGTTGTATACACGCTGGGGCCGGTCTGTGATTCAATTGACTTCAATAACGACAACTCGTTCTTTGATCCCCAGGATGTCGAAGCCCTGCTCAGTGTGTACAGCGAGGGACCCTGTGTACCTTCGGGAGCGACATGCAACGACATCGACTTCAATAACGATGGCTCGCTCTTTGATCCCCAGGACATCGACGCGTTTCTCAGCGTCTATAGCGAGGGGCCTTGCTTGTAGGATTTGCGTCCGTCGCCTCTCGCTGGAAGATTTTCATCCAGGCCTGCCGCTGGTGTTTGCGGCGTTGCGGCGTGCTTCGTCGCTGCGCAGAGCCAGCATCTCGCGATACTTGGCGATGCTGACAAACTCATACCAGGCGAGCAGCCGGCACATGACAAAGCCCGGATAGCCGTCGAGGAAGCCGCGCTGCGCGAAGTATGAATAGAAAAACCGCAGCGTCGGGCGAAAGGGCAGTTTTCTGGCAAAGGCTTTCATCCAGCGCCGCCGCTCGATGGGCTCTCCGAAAATCTTCGCACGCACCGCCCCCTCGTCCTTGGCCTCCATGGCGTGGGCCTCCCAGGTTGTGTAGCGATTATGCTTCTCGATCCATGCCGAGAGATCGGGGTAGGCGTAGTGCAGAAACTCGTTGGACAGGTATCCGGCCTTGCCGGTGCTGAGCACGATGTGCTCGTGGACTTCGTTGTCACCACTGCCGGTGTCGCCCAGCGTGCCGATGCGCTCGTATCGCCCCAACTTGTGCTTGAGCAGGCGCACGTTCCAACTTGGGTAATAACCACAGCCCTTGATCCACTTGCCGAAGAACATGAAGCGCCGGTTGACCCAGTAGCCGTCGCCGCACCCTGGCAGGGCGAACTTACCCTGGGCCTTCCAGTTGCCATCGACGACTCGCTTGATTTCCTGGGCCAGTTCTGGTGTCATGTACTCGTCCGCGTCGAGAATCATGACCCATTCGTTCTTCCAAGGCACCATCTCCAGCGCCCAGTTCTTCTTCTTGGGCCAGCCGGTCTTGCGGTCGTAGTTGAACTGGTACACGTCGGCGCCCATCGCCTGCGAGAGTTCGATGGTCTGATCGCTCGACAGGCTATCGACGACCACGAGTTCGGTCGCCCACTGGCAGCGGCGCAGACACTCGACGATATTGCGCTGCTCGTTCTTGACGGGAACGAGTATCGAAACCGGAACACTCCGCGCAGCCGGAAAATCGCCGGGAGGCATTTGTGTTGGGTTCAGTGAAGCACGCATCGCATCCGCCGCTGGATGATGTGCATCGGGCGTTGGGATCGTCCTTGCCGTCAGATCGATCAAGCCCGGCGCCCTGTCCGAACTCGTGGTCTGCGATGGTGCCCTTGCAGATGTCGCAGACTTCACCGCTGCATACTGATTCAGCGGCACGGTCGCCGCGTCTCCCTCGGCGATTGCCAGCCCCTGCACACTTCTGGGCATAGCGACCGTCGCACCTTCAGATGTGGGCGAATTTTGAGACGCCTCTTCTGCGGGCAGCACCGGGCGAGGCAAGACTGCGCTGGCCTCCAGTCCTGCGGCCCGCAACTCCGCCATTTTCAGCGAGATGAATAGGTCATAGGCCGCGAGGAAGAGACAGAATCGAAAGCCGGTCGCTCCGTCGAGGATGCCCAGCTTGATGATGTACATGTAGAGGAATCGCCACAGCGCCGTGAAGGGCAATCGCGGCAGCACATTGCGCTTGAGCCAGCGTCGGGTCGCGATGCCTCGCTCGAGCGGACCCGCATCTTCGCCCCTGCGCAGGATGCTTTCCCGGGTGAGTTCGCGGGCTTCGAGTGTGCTGTAGCGGTTGTGCTTGGCGATCAGATGTTCGAGGCCGCGCCGGTCCTCGTGGAGCATGAGATGACGCAGGCGGCTGGTCGAGCCATCCACGATCATGTGCTCGTGGACTTCCCGTTCCTCGTATCGAGCCTTGCCGCGCTTGAAGAAGCGGAGGTTGTAACTGGGAAAGTACCCGCAGTAGCGGATAGGCTTGCCTAGGAAGTACGTCAGGCGGTTGACGTAGTACCCCGCGATGGTCTGCTGTGTTGCATCGCCCCGCGAGATCATCAGCAGTTCATCTCGCAGCGTTGGCGTGATCGCCTCATCGGCATCGAGGATAAAGACCCAGTCGGTCTGCACGGGCAGGTGGGTCAGCGCCCAGTTTTTCTGGCGGGCATAACCAAGCCACGGCTGCACCACGATGGTCGCGCCTTCTCGCTCTGCGATTAAACGAGTGTTGTCAGTGCTCTCGCTATCAACGACAAAGACGGCATCGGCCCAATCTCGAACGCTTTGGAGCGCGAATGGCAGGTTAGCGGCTTCATTGAAGGTCGGAATGACAACCGTAATGTTGCTGCGCGGGCGATCCCCGCCGGTGTCGGCTTGGGGTGATCGCGGATTTGTGGGAAGTGTGGTCATCGTGAAGTGCTGGCGTTCTGGGGCGACGGTAGACCTTGCACCATGATGTCCGTGAACTGGCCGCAGAGTGCTTGCTTGGACAGTCTGGTGGCAATCACCTTGGCAGCTCGCTCGCCCATGGCTCGCAAGTCCTGCTCGGGAGTACTCAACATTGCACGCAGGGCCATCACAGCGCCGTCAACGTCTCCGTGGGCAATGTGCCAGCCGATCTGGTGCTGCTCGATCAGATCGCTGACATGGCTGGGCTTGGGGCCCAGCAACAATATTGGTCGCGATACGGCCATCGCGCCGTACACCTTGCACGGATGCACGATGCCGACCACCTCGTTGCCAATGCTGACGACATGCACATCAGCCGAAGAGAGCGAGTACTTGATCTCGCTGAGCGGCTGATAGGGCAGACTGACGATGTTCTTGGCTCCCTTGGCTATGCGATCATCAACTTCTTTCTTGCCCCCCCCACCGCCGATGAAGTAGAAGACCAGACGGGGCTCATCCCGCAGGCGCTCCGCCGCGTCGAGCAGTGTCGCGAGCGGATTCGCGGGGCTGTGATTGCCCGAATACATCACCACAAACTTTTCGCGGGGCGACGTGCCCAGGTTGTGCTTGGCACGAAAGGGGTTGCTCGCATGCTCGATGCGAATGAGTTCGTCATCGTGCGCCCAAGGCGGCGCTGCGGTGGTTTTCTCCCGGACGGGCACGCCCTTCTTCTCGATTCGCTCGAGCATGAAGCGATCCATCACGACGATCTGGCTGGCGCGACGCAGGATCGTGCGATTGAAGAAGTCAAAGATTCGCGCCTGCATGCTCGTGGGCGTGATCTTCCTCATCGCGATCATCTGATCGGGATTCAGGTCCATCAGCCAGTACTTGACCGGCACGCCTCTCAGACGAGAAAGCCACGCGCCCGCAAAGCCGCAGAAGGGCGGGCTGGTGCTGACCATAATTCCTACCAGATTGCGCGTGAGCAGGCCGCGAACAAAGGCTTGCACCACAAAGATGCACTGGGCGAGCAAGCGAACCGCGATCGACGACTTGCCGAAACTTGAGAAGGGCAAGCGCCGCACCTCAACGCCCTTCAGTATCTCTCGCGACGGATACCGCGTGCTCGGATCGTCATACCCGCGCGCGGAGGCATAGACCACCACGCGATAGCCCCGCTCCACGATCGACGCGGCGGCGTCGGCAATGTGCTGCCCGACCGACGCGGGGTCCGGAACATAGACCTGGGAGATGATGAGGAAAGTGGGCTTGGGCACGTGGAGTGAAGATCGATCAGGTGTTCAACGGTTGTTCAGCGCCACGCGCCCGATCAGATCGGCTTAGCGCCTGGCCTTCGCCTTCTTTGCAGCCTTCTTACCCGAAGCTGGCTTTGCCTTCTTTGTGATGGGCTTTGCCGCATGGGCACTTCCATACCCCGCAGGAATGCCCTGCTTCCATGTGTCCATGTTCTTGGATTCTGGATTGAAGCCGTCGCCCGGTATCGGGTGGCTGCCCTTGGTGAACGTACTGATGCTGCTCTTGTGCGCGGTCTTGGCGTTGTACTTGGCCAGAAACTCTTCCTCGATCCAGCGATACGTCCGTTCCATTCCATCGCGCAATCGCGTGCCGGGCTCCCAGCCCAGATAGTCCTGTATCTTTGCGTTGTCGCTGTTGCGGCCCGCCACGCCCTTGGGCGCGTCCAGTTTGTACTTGCGCTCCAACTTGATGCCCGCGATCGCTTCCGCGATCGATACCAATTGGTTGATGCTGACCAATTCGCTGCTGCCCAGGTTGATCGGCTCCAGAATACTGCTGTGCGTGATCATGTTGATGCCACGCACGCAGTCGTCCACAAACATGAACGAGCGCGTCTGCGTCCCGTCGCCCCAGATTTCGATCTCGTGCTTGCCGCTCACCTTCGCGGCAATCACCTTGCGACAGATCGCCGCCGGTGCCTTCTCGCGGCCGCCCTCCCATGTGCCGTTGGGTCCATACACGTTGTGGAAGCGGGCCACTCGCGTGTGCATGCCAAAGTCCTCGCGGAAGTGGCGGCACATGCGCTCGCTGAACAGTTTCTCCCAGCCATAACCGTCCTCGGGCAGGCCCGGATACGCGTCCGCCTCTTTGAGCGCTGTGATCGCAGGGTTCTTCTGCTTGTCGGCGTTGTACACACACGCGGAGGAGGCGTAAAAAAACCGCTTCACCCCGGCTTCCTGCGCCGCCAATAGCATGTGCGTGTTGGTCAGCACGCTCAGCATGCACAGCGCCTTGTTGTTCTCGATGAAGCCCATGCCCCCCATGTCCGCGGCGAGTTGATACACCTCATCCGCGCCGGTGGAAACCTTGCGACAGACTTTGTAATCACGGCAATCGCCCTTAAGCGGCCCTGCGTGGTTCTCGACTTCACGGTGAACCTGATACCACTCGTCCAGCGGCTTGATGTCCACAGCCCGTATCTTGCGAACGCCCTTGGATCGGAAGAAGTCGATCAAGTGGCCACCGATGAAGCCGCCGCCGCCCGTCACGACGATGGTCTGCTTGGGATCGATCTTGACACCGCCAGTCAGGGATGAATCTGCCATTGCTCTCTACTCCTCGACGCGCTCGCGCCGATCACAAAGCCACCACAAAACCACAGACAAACGCCCTGCCGACCTCCATGGGAGGCTGCGCGTCACCGACCTACGCCGCACAGTCGTCCACAGGTCTATTTTGAAGGATCGGATAGTAGACGGCGAGACTTTTCAGAGGCCCGAAGTCTGGTTGGCAATTGAGGACCAAACACGCGTAAACCTGGTCTCGCCCCCCGCCCAGACCCAAGCAGCCGACCGCCAAATCCCTACGCGACTTTGAGCAATTCCGGGCTTAAATATTGGTCCCTGCCCATGCAACCGTTCGCGCAACACCTTGTTCTAGAGTCACTTGGGGTCGCCAGTTCAAAACCGCACGCGCACGGTCGATGCCCAACACCCGTCGTGGCGCGCCGTCGGGTTGAGTCGCGTCCCAGTCAACCCGCCCGGTGTATCCAGTGGCCTGGGCGATTGTGTCCGAGAGTTCACGGAGCGTGGTTTCTGTTCCACTCCCCAGGTTCACAGCCAGAGGCACCCCCGCGTGGTCGGCTGCTGCAACTATGCCTAGGGCAGCATCTTCGACATGCAAAAAGTCCCGAATCGCGTTGCCCGTGCCCCAATGGGCAATCGCTGGTAACCGATCGCGCTTGGCGAGGATGAATCGGTGCATCATCGCGCCCGCGGCGTGCGAACGTCCGGGGTCATCCATAGCGTCTCCCTCGCCATAGAGGTTGGTCGGCACCACCATCATCGATGCGAGACCGAACTGCTGGTGGAGCCACCTTGCGAGCGGCAGCAGTTCGCCCTTGGCTCGTCCAAGGTGAGACGTCACAGGATCAAGCGGCCCTGCCATCAAGGCGCCCTCTCGCAATGGCTGCGGTGCATCGACGGGATAACTGGTCATATGGCCGACGAGCACCAGTCGCGGCGCAACCGTGTCCGAGGGCCGATCCGCGCTCGCACGAGCGAGCGCCATCAGTATGTTGGACCCCATCGCACGGTTGTCGTGGTACAGGTCAAGTGGCCGCTCGCGGTTCATCGCCAAGCCGCCCGAAAGTCCCGCACAATGCAGGATGATCGGCGTGTGCTGATCCTTGGAACACGCGATCAGCAACTCCCCCACAATCCGCGAGGCAACCTGTGGATCGCGAAGATCGTGCGACCGGCTTCTGGGAATCACAAGTTGCTCCGCACGCACTCCCCGCTGAGCCAATACGCGCGCGACCCAGGAACCAAGGAACCCGGCCCTGCCCGTCAGGAGCACGCGAGAGCGCCGCCAATCGAATGTTCCTTGTGCGCTTGGTCTATGCATGAGCGCGTCCTCGCACGCTGGGCCCAGTGCTGGACATGGTGCTGGAACTAGTGCATCTCGTTGCGCCGCTCGTACACCTTGTGCCCCGCATCGCGCAATATCTTCTCTCGCATGGCGATCTCCACATCGTGGTCGACCATCATGTGGGCGAGTTCCTCGACGGTGGTCTTGGGCTCCCAGCCCAACTTCTGCTTGGCCTTGGTCGCGTCGCCCAGCAGGATGTCCACCTCGGCAGGACGCAGGTAGCGCGGGTCGAAGGCGACAAAGTCCTTGTAATCCATGCCCACGCGCCCAAACGCGAGCTCACAGAACTCGCGCACGGTTATGGTCTTGCCAGTCGCGATGACATAATCATCGGGCTTGTCCTGTTGGAGCATCATCCACATCATCTTGACATAGTCGCCCGCAAAGCCCCAGTCGCGCATCGCGTCGAGGTTGCCCAGGAATATCTTGTCCTGCAATCCGGTCTTGATTCGCCCCACTGCTCGCGTGATCTTGCGGGTGACAAACGTCTCGCCGCGGCGCGGGCTCTCGTGATTGAAGAGAATACCACACGAGGCGTGCAGGCCATAACTCTCGCGATAGTTGACAGTCGCCCAGTGTGCCATGAGTTTTGCGCAGGCATAAGGCGAACGCGGGTAGAAGGGCGTGGTTTCGGTCTGGGGCGTCTCCACTACCTTGCCATATTGTTCGCTGCTGCTGGCCTGATAGAACCGCACCTGCTGTCCGGATTCCTGCTGAAACTCACGCACCGAGTCGAGCAGGCGCAGAGCACCCATAGCAACGGTGTCGGCCGTGAAGATGGGCATATCGAAGCTCACGCGGACGTGGCTCTGCGCGCCAAGGTTGTAGACCTCATGGGGCCGGACCTTCCGCATGATGTCGCTCATGCTGCTGCCGTCGCACAGGTCGCCATAGTGCAGCTTCATCCTGGCCCGGCCCGTATGCGGGTCCTCGTAAATTTGCTCGATGCGGGCCGTATTGAACGAACTCGAGCGACGGATGATGCCATGCACCTCATAGCCCTTGGCTATCAGGAACTCAGCGAGATATGAGCCATCCTGGCCCGTGATGCCCGTAATCAAAGCGCGGCGTGGTTGCGACATGAGTGCGTTCCGTTCAAACAGTTCAAACCAAGACAAAGCAAGCACGCCCTTCTCAGCGTGCGCGGCAATCATACGTGGACTTTCCGGAGTATCGGACTGATCTGGGTCGGTGCTGAGCCGGATCGCGGAACAAACTCGGTGCTCTCGGGATGCTCACGCCCTGCCACCCACCCGCTTGGCAATTACAAAGGCCATCTCCAGCGACTGCTGATAGTTCAGGCGCGGATCGCACTGGCTGGAGTAATTTGTGGTCAGGTCCGCTTCGGTCAGGCCCGCCGCGCCGCCCACGCATTCAGTGACATCTTCGCCCGTCAGTTCAAAGTGGACTCCGGCCATGGGCACACCTTCGGATTGATGGACTTCATAGGTCGTGACAAGTTCGCCCATGATGTCATCGAATCGGCGGGTCTTGATGCCCGTCGATGTCGTGCGCGTGTTGCCGTGCATGGGGTCGCAAATCCACGCCGCGTGCAGGCCTTCTCCTTTGGCGGCCTGGAGCAACTTGGGCAGGCCAGCATCGACATTGGCCACGCCCATGCGGGAGATGCAGACGAGTTTACCGACCTCGTTGGCGGGGTTGAGCGTTCGCGCGAGCGCGAGCAGTTGGTCGGGCGTTGTCTTGGCGGAGAGTTTGATGCCCACGGGGTTGCGAACACCTCGGAAGAACTCCACGTGCGCCCCTGCCAGGTCCCTTGTGCGTTCACCGATCCAGGGCAGGTGCGTGGAAAGGTTGTAGTAACCCTCACGTCGCGGCACGCGCCGGGTCTGCGCGGATTCGTACCAGAGGCTCAGGCCCTCGTGGCTCGTGAAGAATTCGACGCGCGTGAGGTCGTCGACGGTCTTCTCGCCCAGTGCCTCCATGAAGCGCAGGCCATCGGCGAGGCGTGCGCACATCTGCTCATACTCCTCGCGAAGTTGCGGCGCAAGGCCGGCCTTATTCAGGAAGTCCAGGTTCCAATACTCGGGATGGTGCAGGTCGGCGAAGCCGCCATCGACGAGGCTGCGCACGAAGTTGATGGTCAGGCCCGCGCGGTAATAGCCCTCGAGCAGTAGTTGCGGATCGGGCGTGCGTGCTTCGTATGTGAACTCGGCTCGGTTGACAAGATCGCCAAAGTAGCTGGGCAAGATCGTGCCCTCGCGCTCCTCGGTCGCGCTGCTGCGTGGCTTGGCATATTGGCCAGCGAACCGCCCGATGCGCACCACCGGCTTCTTGAGCCCGTGTACCAGCACAAGCGACATCTGTAGCAGTATCTTGAGTTTGCTGGTGACATCGCCAGGCGTGCACTCGTCCAACGATTCCGCACAGTCGCCGCCTTGCAGAATGAACCGCTTCCCCTGGCTCGCCTCCGCGAGCATGGTGCGCAGTCGCTCGATTTCCCAACTGGTCACCAGTGGCGGCAATCGGCGCATCTGTTCCACGGCCCGCTCAAGAGCGGTTGCGTCTGGATAGGTAATCTCCTGCGCGTTGGACTTGGATCGCCACGAAAATGGATCCCAGGTGTTCACTCTTCGGAGTCTATGGGAGTGATTGCGAAGTCGGCTAGGACTCCATTCGTATGAACTTTGGCCAACTCGATAAGGCCGCTTGGCGTCGACCAATCTATCCGCCCACGACCTATTCACACCGGCGATTACCCACTTTCATTGGGGTTGGGATGCCGAATCCACCAGACCAACAAGGGCACTCCAAGCCCGACAGCACTGACAATAAGCATCTTGACAACCACTGGCATGTCCACCCTGTAGAGCAAGACCACCGCCACGCCTTGTGGTATCAGGTGGACCAAATAGACCCACATGCTTGCCTGGGCGAGCTGACGAACTCGTTGATAAAGACTGGCCGGCACAAAGTCCATCACGCGAACCAGCCCACCGAGCATCGCGGATATGCCCGATCCGATGAGGATTGTTACGCCAGCCATCAACTGCCACTGTGCGCCGACTGTCTTTTCATGTCTCGCATGTAATTGATCGAGCACAAACCAAGCCGCGCTCAGCGCCACGATCGCCGACACGGACCAGCATCTGGTTTGCTGTCGCAGCGGAAGTGTGCTCATGCCCATCAGCACGCCCATGACGAACAGGCACAGGTGTTTGACGAATTGTCCTGGCTCGGGCAGGAATCCATTGTGAAAGCCCTGAACACTTGTGGGCCAGAGCACCAGTGCCGGAGCAATCACGCACATGCAGAGGACCACTTGTCCGACAGCATGTCCAATTGTGTGTCCCAATTTTTCTTGCCCATGCCTCAGCACAAGACGCAGCTTGCCCGCTGCTCGCGCGCGTTGGATCCATGGCCAAGCCCAAGCCAGCAATCCCGCGTACACCAACATGTATTGCAAGTACCACAGGTGTGCTAGGCCGTACAAGTGTGGCTGCACGGCCGGGCCAAAGCGGCCATGCAAGATGTGTTCGGGCGCTGCCCATCCGCGCTTGATCCAACCCCAGGCCCAAATCAGATAGAGCGGAACGAGTACCAGCACGATGCAGTAAAGCAGGGGCACGCCCAGCCGATGCCAGCGTTCACGAACGAACTCTCGACGCGAATGACGCTGCAACGCACGCGCCCCAACAAAGCCCGCGATGAGTGTTGCCAGCGGCACCGAGAGCACTCTGGATAAGTGGAACACCGCATCGCAGAACCACGCTGCGGTCGAGCCTTCCACTGGCTTTTCCTGCACTGGCCACAGTAATCCTGGGATCGGGAAAGCCATGTACGCAACGCAGGCGTGCAACACAACCACCAGCACCATGGTGACGACACGAGCCGCATCAATCGCGGGCTCGCGCGAGAAGGCTTGAGAAGAGCCAGTAATCAGAGTCACGGAATGGGAACTGGGGGTATCCACAGATGGCGAGATTTGTCAAGTATCGTCTGCCGCATTGTGGGCATCGAGAAAGAGATAGTTGCTCAGGTATTGCTCACATTGCAAGGGACCAGGAGTCCATGAGCGATCCTCGCAAGTGGATGGTTGGCCGGAGGGCTTGGCTCCCTTTCTATGAAGAATTATCAGTCGTAGTCGTAATAAGCCCTGGCGCTATGGGGACAACTCGCCAAGATTATGCGTAGGTCTCTTCAAGCAAGGGTGTTGCAAACTTTGTTCGCTGGGAGAAAGTGGCGCGTGCCTGGCGCGGGCGCTCGGTGGCGGGCTCCCGCGTTCGCGCGGGAGCCTTATTTGGTCGCAAGCACAGGATGCCCAGCGCCCCGAGCGAGCGCCACAGGCAACTTTTCCACCGGTTGTACACATCGCTTCTGTCGGTTAGGCGGCGCATGGTGTGCCTGAGCGAATTAGCCAAAGAAGCGCCGATAACCTCGCCGATATCCCCAGGGTTCACCGGCGTTCCTGGGAAGATTGACGCGCTCGCTGCTCAAGTTCTCGCAGCAAGGAGGCAAACTCAGAATCGGTCTTCATCCGCTGCTCCACGGTCTTCACGGCGTGCATGACGGTGGTGTGGTCGCGTCCGCCAAAGAAGCCGCCGATTTCCTCGAGGGAGAGGCGGGTGCTCTTGCGCGCAAGGTACATGCAGATATGCCGGGGCTGCGCGATGGAGCGCTGGCGAAGTTGGCTCTGCAGGTCAGACATGCGAATCTGATAGAAGTCTGTCACCACCGAGATGATCGCCTGGATGGTAGGTTCCTGGGTGTCGGCCTTGGGCTTCTCTCCGATGGCACGCCTGGCCATGTCGATTGAAATGGGCGCGTTCTCGACCAGCGAGAGCAGTTGGAGCTTGGTGATGGCCCCTTCCAACTCACGGATGTTCTTGTCGATCTGCTGGGCGATATACGCGGGAACATCATCGGGCATCAACAGCCCGCGCAGGCGTGCTTTGTTCTTGAGAATCTCGATGCGGGTCTCGTAATCGGGCTGTGCGATATGCGCAACCAAGCCCCACATGAAGCGCGAGATCAGTCGCTCCTCGAGATCGGGAATGTCCTCGGGCGGCGCGTCCGACGAGAGGATGAGTTGGCGCTGCTGCTGGAACAGGGCGTTGAAGGTGTGGAAGAACTCCTCCTGGCTGCGGTCGCGCTTGGTCAGGAAGTGGATGTCGTCGATGATCAGCACGTCGACATCCCGGAAGCGATGACGGAACTGGGCCATCTCGTTGTTGGCGACGCTCTCCAAGTACTGCGTCACAAACCCCTCGCAATTGGTGTAATACAGCACCGAACTGGGATTGGCTTCCACGATCTTGAGGCAGACTGCCTGCAGCAGGTGGGTCTTGCCCAAGCCCACGCCTCCATGAATGAACAGTGGGTTGTAGGCCCGGCCCGGATTGTCTGCAACGGCCTTCGCCGCGGCATGGGCGAGGCGATTGTGTGGGCCAACGACAAAGTGCTCAAAGGAGTAATCGGGATTGACGACCAGCGTCTCATACCGGGGCGCTGGTTCGTGCATAGTTACCGCGGAACGGCGCGGCGCGGGCGGAGGCAACACCTCCACAGGCCGGTTCGACTCGTGCTTGACGACTGGCTCAACCGGCAACGAGACCTGCCCGGGAAGATGCGGCCGAGTAACCACTGGCTCGGGTCGTGCGTGCGTGGTGGTGTTCGATGGGATGTCCGCAGAGACACAGGGGCCAACAACACTTGAAGTAGCAACACCGGATGACTGTTGGGAAGCGTGGGTTGCCTGACTTTCGTCTTCTGGTCCCAAGAAACGAACAGAGAGCAAACGACCGGAGACCGTGCGTGCCGCGTCGTTGAAAGCCTCAGAACACTGGCGGCGGAGATAATCGCGATGCAGGATTGAGCGTGTCCGCATCTCGAGCGCACCGCCCGCGATGCCCAAGGGAAGCAACTCGTCAAACCACTGGCGACAAAGCGTCGGAAAGTTTCCCTTCAGATGCTGACGCATGCTCTGCCAGATCTGCTGGAACGGATCCTGGTCACGCTTGCTGTTGATGATGGTGCGCGACACCGGGGCCGAACGCGCGAGGTTGGCGCTGGTGCGCCGCACGGGCGAGGAGATGCCATCTCGAGCACCGGGACGAGCAGCACCCTTGCTGGTCGTTGATTGCGCGCTAATTGGAACAATGGGCAGGGGCGTGGCGAAGCGTCCGGCGGGGGCCGACGAGATAGCCGACGAGATAGCCGACGAGATAGCCGAAGCACGAACGGAAGGCACAGCCAGACCAGCGACGTCGTGACTACCCGAACCCAGCAGCGAAGCAGCAACGCTTACATCGCGAGAGGGAGCGGTAGGCACCTCAGAGGAGGAGATATCCGTGTCGCGTGAAGTCACGAACCACCTCGATGAACCGCCAGCGCCACGCAAGCGCGGGGCGATGCCGGAATAGGCCATAGACGTTGAACCACACCAATCACACCCAACCCACATCCCGCCCACATCGATTCGAGTCCACACTCATATCGATGTCGCGCGAACGGCGTCACACCTCGTACCGACGACGACCGAAGCACACTCGCGAACAATTCGTATCGCCGACGGACGGCATCAAGAAGTGAGCGGAGGGCATTGTCATCGCGGACCATTCGCGGGAGGGGAACATACCGCGCACTTGCGAGTCTGTCAAGAATGATGGGAACAATCTTCGCAAGAAACCGCATGCCAATTCTTGCTGCTCACAGGACAAGGGGCGAACACACCGGGCCATCGCTCATCGAAGATGTCCGACGTACAGACTTGCGTACACCTGCGAGATCTTTGATTATTCCTCGCCAGATTCGCTTGACATTTCCGGCGCTCGCTGAGTCGGAATGCGCGGCGCACCACGTGCCCCGGCGTGCGCCGGTTTTGGAGCGCTGAGCGGCTGCTCCCCCGCCGCGACCAGCTGCGCGTCGTATCGAGCCTTGTTGATCTTGTAGTCCATCAGGAAGAGCACGCGCTCGGCGGCCTTCTGTCCGGCCACTTCGCCGATGCGCCGACGTGCGTATTGCATATCAGTACGCCTGGAAACGTGGGTCAGGATCAGCCATTGGCACTCGCAGATGCGCAGCCACTCTGCGACATCGTCCAGGTGCATGTGCATGCCGACCTTGGCGCGTTCCTTGTGCTCTGGCTCGAAGAAGGTACACTCGCTGATCAGAATCTGGCTTTTGCGAATGGGTTCGCTCAGCAGATGCGGGCCAGGAGCGGTATCACCCGTAAAGGTAATCAGAGGTACCTCGAAGGCGCGGGTGATTTCGATGCCCCGCTCCTTCAGTTCGCGGAGTTTCTCCTGCGGAAACTCGTGGAACTCGGGCTTGAGTTTGGTCCGTTTCTCGCTGACGGTGTATCCGAAACTAGGGCAGGTGTGTTCGGTCTCAAAGCCGCGCAGTACGATGTTGTTCTTGATTTCCAAGGGCTGATCGGGCAAGAGCGGGATCACGTCAAAGGGCGTGCGCTGACGCTCAAGTTCGACATATCCCTCCATCATTCGCTTGATGGCCCCGGCGATACGCGAATCGCAGACGATCTTGGCCGTGCCCATGCCCTGGAAGCGACGCTGCGAGCAGTAGTAGGCCAGGCCGCCGATATGATCCATGTGCCCGTGCGTGATCGCCAGATGCTTGGCAGGCAGCATCGCGCGTGGGCAGGTGCCGATGTCAAATCCAAGGTCAAGTTCTGGAATGTGCAGGCAAGTGGCTTCGCCCGCGATCGACTCTCCCCAGACGCGGAAGGGCGGACAATACAGGAACGAAAGTGAATTCTCACGGGGCGGGGGCTTGGGAAGCATCCACAGAACTCCGCAATCTTCCGAACGCGCGGGGCTGTCGCCCTCGCGGGAAGTGAACTCGAACGGGCCGCGATGATCGCAACGCGGCGGAAGACATGTGAAGCGTAGGTCGTTGTCTACGCGAAAAACACGGGAGACATCAAGAGATATCGCGATCATGTCACCAGTACCCAATCGCGCGACAGTCCGTGCTCGTCGCAAGCGCTGGACCTTGCAGTCCGGCTAACCTCATCACGTGTCCACGCCACCGCAAACCGATTCTCTCGTTGCAGTCGTTAAGCGGCTGGGCCCCGCATCGGTGCTCGCGGCGGGCGCGACGGTCCTGCCGCCCTTGGGCTCTATCGCCCTGTTCGCCTATATGAACAGCGTGGGTGACTGGTTGCGATCGCACGGAGGCGAGGGGATCGCAATGTACATCGCAGGATTTGCGGTGTTTGCGGGGCTGGCGTTGCTGCCGACGTACGCGAGCGCGATCCTGGGCGGGTGGGCGTTTGGGTTTAGTGTCGGGTTTCCCGCAGCGATGTGCGGTTTTTTGGGCGGGGCGCTGATCGCGTATGGCGTGTGCCGGCCCGCAGCATCGGATCGAGTCGAAAAGATCATCGCCGAGAAGCCCAAGTGGAAGGCAGTGCGGGACGCGCTGGTGGGCGGGAGCGCGCTCAAGACGCTCGCCATAGTCATGCTGCTTCGCCTGCCGCCCAACTCGCCCTTTGCGCTCACGAACCTGGTGCTGTCGAGCGTCAAAGTGCCGGTGTGGATTTTTCTGCTAGGCACCCTGGTGGGCATGGCCCCGCGTACGGCGGTTGCCGTGCTCATCGCTTCGAGGCTGCAAAACCAACTTGCAAGCGAGGCCGCGCAACAACGACCGTGGTGGACTATCGCTGGAGGGATCGTGCTGTCGCTGATCGTGCTGTGCGTGATCGGATACATCGCGCAAACGGCGCTGAAGAAGATCACGGGCCAGAACCCGGGCCAGAATGTGGACCAAAATTTGGATCAAGTAACGCCCCCAGACGCGTCGGGCTCATCGGGTTGAGCGTGCCGCATTCGGGGCAGCGTGTGCTGCCCTCTGGATGAACTGCACACGATATCAGTGCGTAGCCACACCGCACGCATCGACAGGCAAGTAATCGCTTGAAGTATTGTCGTTGCACGAACGCGCTTCGCCACGTGAGCAGCGAAAAAGGCAAGAGCAAGAGTCCACCAAAGATCCCGATGTTCACAACGATGTAGCCCCAGAGCGGACGCCAGGTATGCACTCTCCCTGCGCGTATCCCAGGCTCTGCCATCAGAGCAGTGATTCGCCGGCCCGCAGAGTCTTCTCCAGCCAGCAGCCAGTCGATGATGCGTTGTCGCGCAAGCAGTGACTGGCGCTTGGTGTCGGAGGTGGCACTCCCAATCGACAGGGTAATTTCCGTGTGCTCAAGGCACGGAACGAGCAGACAGGGCGTTCTCACCTTAGTGCTACAAGAAACCGACCATACTTTGCCATCACTTCTGCGCAGGGCGGCGTGCAGACCATCCCAACTGTCTCGGCCATCGAGTATGACGACAGGGCCGTCGTCGGGCACGAAGAGCGTTGCCGTCACTGCACGCGAGGGCTCTATGCTCAGATAGCAAGTGAATTGACGGCTCCGATGAAAGATGCCCCAGACCAAAGAATCGGAACCAAATCGTTGCATGTGCAAGGCACCGATGATCATGCACGCCGCCAGGAGCAGCGGTACCGGCAGCAACCACGACTGGATAGGGGGCGGGCGAGCGACGCTGGTGCTCGATGATTTTTCAGTCATGCAGCGCCTTGCAGTGAGCGGCGAGCACGCGGGTACGATGCCGCATGCTCTCTGACACAGACATCCAGCGTATCGCCGTGCTATCGCGGCTGCGGATCGAGCCTCATGACATGGGACCGACACGGGAAAAACTCCAGACAGTCGTGGCATATATCGAGCAATTACAGAAGTTGGACGTGGCCGGCATCGAGCCCCTGGCACATGTTGGGGATGCGTTCAATCGGCTCGACGACGACACGCCGCGGCAAGGCGGGGCGATGCCGCGTGAACAATTGATCGCGATTGCCCCGGCAATCTTTGAGGCCGACGGGCAGGTGTTTGTACAGATGCCCAAAGTGATCAAGCCAAAGGGCGACGGAGCATGAGCGAGCCGACGTCCATGATTCTGCCGCGCGAGGGCGGACACAATGTGCGAGCGATCGCACAGGATGTTCGCCTTGGCAAGCGATCTGCGGAGGACGTGACCAGGCGGGCCCTTATGCGATTGGATCGCGCTAATCCGAGCCTCAACGCGGCGGTCGAGACCTTCCACGAGAAGGCGCTGCTGCACGCTCGTCGGATCGATGCGATGGTCGCACTGGGAGAGGCATCGGGTCTTTCTCTCGCGGGCGTGCCGGTGGTTCTCAAGGACAACATCTGCCTGGGCCCGAGTTTGTCGCAGCATGCGAGTGTTGGGGATGGCGATGGCGCATCGCACACGAATCATGACCACATAGGCTACGCCGGCCGTACCACGTGTGCGAGTGAGATGCTGCGCGAGTATCGCTCGCCCTACACCGCAACTGTGGCCCAGCGATATATCTGCGCTGGCGCAATCGTCATTGCCAAGGCCAACATGGACGAGTTTGCGATGGGCTCATCCAGCGAGAATAGTTGCTTTGGCGCAACCCATAACCCGCACGATCTTGAATGTGTGCCGGGCGGCAGTTCGGGCGGGAGCGCCGCGCTGGTTGCAAGCAATGTTGTGCCTCTGGCCCTGGGCAGCGACACGGGTGGCAGCATCCGCCAACCAGCGTCGTTCTGCGGGCTTGTGGGCATCAAGCCCACCTACGGGCGGGTCTCGCGGTATGGGCTGGTTGCATATGCCAGCAGCCTCGACCAGATCGGGCCGATGGCGACCAACGTCGCCGACGCGGCCCTGGCGCTCGAAGTGATCTGTGGCAGGGACAAGTTTGACGCGACCAGCGCGGATCGGACCGACACAGATTTTTCACGAGACCTTGAGTTGCCCGTGCAAGGCCTGACGCTGGGCGTGCCCGCGCAAGCGCGGCAACTCACGCGTGCCGGTGCCGCGTCGGTCTTTGAGCGCGTGCTGGAAACATACCGCGAACTTGGAGCACGCATCGTCGATGTCGAGATGCCGATGCTCGACGCCTCGGTGCCCGCGTATTACATCGTCGCGACGGCGGAGGCCAGCAGCAACCTTGCACGCTTTGACGGCATCCGCTATGGCCATCGCGCAACTCTCCAGGAGGGCGAGGATCTCTTTGATCTCTACTGCAAGAGCCGCAGCGAAGGATTTGGCAAGGAAGTGCAGCGGCGCATTCTGCTGGGCACGCATGTACTCAGCAGCGGCTATTACGACGCGTACTACAACACCGCTCTCAAAGTCCGACGGCGCATTCTTGAAGAGTTCACGACCGTCTTTCGAGGCGACGCCAGCCGTCCCGCATGCCATGCGATCCTGATGCCCACGACACCAGGCCCGGCATTCAAGATCGGCGAGAAAACCAGCGATCCCCTCGCGATGTACCTCGAAGACGTCTACACCGTCGCGGTGAATCTCGCGGGATTGCCCGCGATGAGCATCCCGGCGGGGGCGGTTGGCGATAAGGGAGCAAGGCTGCCGCTTGGAGTGCAGGTCATTGCGCCGGCTTTCCATGAATCGATCATGCTTCGCATCGCGCGGATGCTCGAACGCGTCGGCTCGATGCCATGATTGTTTCTTGCAGCCAAGCTATCATGTAACAGTGTTGTGGCGGCACAAGATCGCATGCCTTCATCTGTTCCGAACATGGACAGCACGCAGGCAGAAGGAAACGCGGCACCGAGCACGCATGGCCTTCACCTAGTATCGCTTGCAATTTATCTGAGTGTGCAAGCATGCCCGAAACGGCGAGGACAAGCCCGAGATCATTGAGCGCCACGGCCCTTTGGGCGCTGTTGGTCTCTCCTCGCTGGCAATTGTGGTGTGCGGTTCTGGCGGGCATCTTGCTCGGTGTGGGCGGGATTCTGCATAACTGGCAGAAGATTCCCGGCACGCAGGCGCTGCATTGGATGAGTCTGGGGATTGGACTCTTGTTTGGCTGCCACGCTGCGTGGGGCGTGCTCCGAACCGGCAAGTTTGACATCGATGTTCTGATGGTGATCGCGGCGGTGCTGGCCGCGGCGGTTGGTCATCCCGAAGAGGGCGCGCTGCTGTTGTTCCTTTTTACGCTCGCGGGTGCGCTCGAAGACCTGGCGATGGAGCGCACGCAGCGCGAGGTCGAGGCCTTGCACGCGCTGATGCCCAAGGAGGCGCTGGTATGGCGCGACGGCGCATGGATCGAGGCCGATGCTCTGACGCTCGCGACAGGCGAGCGGATCAAGATTCGCGGGGGCGAGCGCGTGCCGGTGGACGCGCGAGTGAGCGAGGGCGCGACCAGCATCGATCAATCGACGATCACCGGCGAATCGATGCCAAGAGATGTGGCGGCGGGCGACGAGATCTTTGCGGGCACGGTCAATGTTGATAATCCGGTCGAGGCGTTGGTGCTCCGCCCCGCAAGCGAGAGCAGCCTTCAGAAGATCATGAATCTGGTGACACGGGCACGCGAGCAGCGTGAGCCGATGCAGCAGGTGATCGACAAGGTCGGCGAGACATATTCGATCGGCGTACTGGTGGTTTCCGTGCTGGTTTTTCTGGTCTGGTGGCTCGTCCTCGGGCGGCCCATCATCGGCATCGACGCGCAGCGCGGTCAAGGCGCGATGATGACGGCAATCACGCTCTTGATCGTCTGCTCCCCCTGCGCCTTGGTCATCGCAACCCCCACCGCGACGCTGGCTGCTATCGCACGCGCTGCTAAAGGAGGCGTGCTCTTCAAGGGAGGCAGCGCCATGGCAAGGCTCGCCAGCGTCGGTGCGATCTGCTTCGACAAGACCGGCACGCTCACCTATGGCAGGCCCCGCATGTACCAGGTCCACCCGGTGGCCTGGTCGGATGCCAACGAGTTGCTGGGTATTGCAGCGGGGCTTGAGGCCGATTCAACCCACCCAATTGCCAGCGCCATAAGGGATGCGGCCAAGGAGCGTGGTGTCGCGGCCGAGGCAATCGACGGGCTCGACACCGTGGTTGCTCGTGGCTTGCAGGGCACGCATCGCGGAGCGCTCGTCCGCCTCGGGCGATACGCCTTCGTTGAGGAGATCATCCCCGTCTGTTTTCGCAATCGCACGAAGGAAGTGCTCCAGCGCATCCAGCAGCGCGGGCACATCGGCGTCGTCATCGCCAAGCAGGACCAGGCAACGCCAGAGGGGGGGCAGGTCGCAGTGCTCATCATGGCAGACGGCGTGCGCCCTGGAGCCGACGAACTGGTCCAGAGCCTGCACGCGCTGGACATCAAACCCTTACGAATGCTCACGGGTGATAATCACGCGACGGCGCAGCGCGTCGCGCAGGGATTGAAACTCGACGCCTTCGACGCAGAATTGCTGCCAGAAGACAAACTCCGCATTGTCAATGAAATGAAACACGAGCAGGCCACGCGCAAACGTGGCGTCGCCCTCGTCGGAGATGGCGTCAACGACGCCCCCGCGCTCGCAACCGCTACCGTCGGCATGGCCATCGGCACCATCGGCACGGCGGCGGCCCTGGAATCCGCCGATGTTGTGCTGCTTTCCGAGACGCTGGCAACCATTCCCTGGGCCATTCGATTGGCAAGACGCACTCGCCAAATCGTCAAGGCCAACTTGTCACTCGCTCTTTCAGTCATCTTCATCATGGCTATTGCGACGCTGGTGGGTTCCTGGCTGCGTCGCCCAGTCCCCCTGGCGATCGGTGTCCTGGCCCATGAAGGTGGGACTGTGATCGTCGTCCTCAACTCACTTCGCCTGCTGTGGTTTGGGCAGGCCCAATCCAGCCAAGCCCCAAATAGCCCACAGATAGGCACCGGACAAACCAGTGAATGGCCAACGACCGCAGTCGCAGCGAGCAGAGAACAGTGAGAAATACGACGTAAGCCATTCAAAATGAACGGCTTGCGAATGTAGATCGCCACAATCTTGCCACTCAATTCCAGACACATTCACATAGCGAGTTTTTCCGGACACATAGGGGGGAAACATCAGGTACAATTCTTTGCAGAATACGGTTTTAAATCCGCCAAGGTTGACGGATCGGGCTTTTCACTGATTCAAGACAATTGGTTCTCGTTGTAGACCAATTCAGGGTGAGGAAAAGGAGCGACCTGTGTTTTCGCAAACCACCGAGTATGCCCTGCGAGCAATGTCCTGCCTTGCACTTGCTCCCGACCAATTGGTCCCCACAACCACCCTGGCCACAATGACCAAGGTGCCCACCAACTACCTCGCCAAAGTGCTCCAGCAACTCGCGGCGGCGAACCTCATCACTGGTCGACGGGGCGTGGGTGGTGGATACAAACTCGCTCGCCCCGCCGATTCCATCAACCTGCTGGATGTGATCAATACTGTCGGCAGCCTGCATCGGATCACCACCTGCCCGCTGGGCCTTGCCAACCACGGACCCAATCTGTGTCCACTGCATCGAAAGATGGACGAAGCGGCGGCCAGCATGATCAAACTGCTGGACGGTGTTTCTCTGAAACAGTTGATCGACACGCCCGGCAGTGTCAACAAACCGCTCTGCGACGCGCGCGCAACCCAGGATGTGACTATTTCCGGTTCGATCCGTGTGCGCCCAACGCCAGCAGCAAACGCGACGAATGGCCAGCATCGCTGAACAAGCTGGCCTTTGCACGCGTTTTTCACCAGACTTTTTCACAAACATCTGGTTTCATTTTTTGTTCGGCTTGCTGGTTCCACCCGCGATCATGGTTTCGACGGCTCGCCGTTGTTGTGCCGGGCGCGTAGTGTTGCTTCCCGGAGGATCACTATGTCGGTGTCGGAGTACGAAATTCAGCGGCGGAACAATCGCGAGACAGTGCGGGCCCTGGGCATGGAGCCCTATGGAGTGCGCACCAAGGACACCGACGAGATCGTTGCGGTCGAAGTTGCTCGCGCGGCCTATGACGAGGCTGCAGATAAGGAGTACGCCACGCGCTCCAAGGAGCCGGGCTTTGTCGATGGTCGTCCAAAGGTTCGAGTTGCCGGGCGGGCCATGTTGCTGCGCGACAATGGCAAACTGATCTGGCTGAACGTGCGGGACCACACGGGCGACGTTCAGGTTGCCGTATCCCAGAAGGACGTGGACGAGCGGTCGTTCGCGTTTGCCAAGGCCAGCGATCTGGGCGACATCATCATCGCGTCGGGACGGCTGATGAAGACCCGAACGGGCGAAGTCACGCTGTGGGCGAATGCCCTCACGCCCGCTGCCAAGTGTTTGGTTGTTCCTCCCTCCAAGCACGAAGGCCTCGAGGATGTCGAGGTGCGATATCGCCAGCGGTACGTGGACCTCTGGGTCAATCCCGAGACGCTTCGCGTCTTCGAGATGCGCAGCCGGATCGTCTCGACGCTCCGTCGATTCATGGAACAGCGCGGCTATCTCGAAGTCGAAACCCCGATGCTCCAGTCGCTCGCGGGCGGCGCTGCGGCGCGCCCATTCATCACCAAGATGAACGCGCTCGACATCAGCCTCTACATGCGCATCGCGCCCGAACTTTTTCTGAAGCGCCTGCTTGTGGGCGGTTTTCCCAGGGTTTATGAGATCAATCGCAACTTCCGCAACGAGGGCCTCGACAAGCAGCACAATCCAGAGTTCACGATGATGGAGGCCTACCACGCCTTCGGCGATATGCAAACTGTGATGGAACTGACCGAGAGCGCGATTCGCGAGTGCGCAGGCACCCTCGTGTTGCACACGCCCTCTCTCCGGGCCGAGTCGGCGGCGGGCGATATCGTGCTTTCGTTTGGCGATCTTCGCATCAACTACTCCAAGCCCTTTGCGCGTCGTTCCTACGCGGACCTCTTTGAACAGGCCTATGGATTCCCGATGAGCAAGGTTTCCATGGCCCGCGAGCGACTCATCGCAGAGAAGCCCCACGGGGGCGCGGAATGGCGCAAGGTGGTTGAGGGCATGGACGATGTATTGGTTATCAATGAACTCTTCGAGGACAAGCAGCAAGGCGGCGAAGCCCGGCTTGATCCCAATGTGCCCACATTCATCACGCACTACCCCAGTGCGATCAGCCCGCTCACACGTCCCAACCGAGAGAACCCGGCAATCGCCGATCGTGCCGATCTTTTCATCGCCGGAATGGAGATCGCGCCTCACTACACCGAGCTGAACGACCCCGACATCCAAGAGGCCAAGTTCCGCGAGCAACTCAAGGGCATCGACGCGGACAAGAACGCTGAGGAAAACACCTTCCGCACCATGGACCACGACTTCCTTCGCGCGCTGAAAGTTGGCATGCCTCCCGCTGGCGGCATGGGCATGGGCGTCGATCGTCTCGCGATGATTCTCACGAATCAGCGCACGATCCGGGATGTCGTGCTGTTCCCCCTCATGCGCCCCGAGGCGTAGGCGCAAGTGTCCGGCACTTCATCAGACTCGGGCATCTCGCAAGGCAGGGCGTTGATTCAGCTATCTGGCTAATGCCCGCTGCCGCCCTTCTTCTCGGTCTTCTTGCCGTCCTTGGCATCCTTTGCCTTCTTGGTGCGGTCGTCGATGGTCTTGTTCACGATTGGCTTGGCGGTGCTGTTGAGCACCGGCTTTTTCTTGTCCTTACCGTCTTTCGCATCGCCAGTGCCATGTCCGCCCCCCCCGCCTTTGTCTGCTGGCTCGGCCTTGGCGTGGGCATCATCTGCGGCATGGCCGCCATGCGCACCATGTGCATCGTGCAACTCTGGACCAGGAAGGCCGGACTTCTGGAAGTCAAAGGGTTCCACGGCTCCGCTTGCGACGCTCGTGGGTCGAAGGAAGACAACCCATCCCCAGCAGGCCGCAGCGATGACAAGCGTGTAGACCCCTACCAGCCCCAGGGCGTGACGCGTTGACGCGGGCTTCTTCGCGATCGGCTTGCTGAGCATGGAAACGCCTTGAAGCAACTTTGGCTCCAGGCGCGACCAGATCCAGTTGCCAGCCGCCTTCGCATTTGGCGCAGCGTGCGTGACAGCCGAGGCTGTCGCTGCGCTGCTCTTCGTCGATGGATCTGGTGCTGCATTCTTGGTGTCGCTGCTTCCTGCTCCGCTCTCTGAAACAGGCTTGACGACCGGAGCCGCGGGTGTTTCCGCCGCGATCATTTCGCTTGCGGTTTCGGCGATTGCGCGGTCAAGGTCGGCGAGCAACTCTTCTGCCTGTGCCGGGTCGACGGGGGTCGCGCGCGATGCTGCGGGAGCCTTGATGGCCTCTTCGATAGCCGCGTCCTGCGCCGCTATCGCTTCGGGAGTAGCGCTTTCGGGCGCGAGCCACTGGTTGACGAAAGACTCTTTGGCCTCTGCGAGTGGGTCCTCGTTGACAACTTCCTCGATGAGTTCTTCGTCCAGAACATCGTTCAGTAGATCGTCGAGATTGTCGAGTGATTCGACCGGCGAATCGTCAAGCATATCACTTGCGACATCATCAAGGACATCGCGTTGGACATCACTTGTGGATTCGGATTCACCTTCGAGGCCCGCCTCGTCTTGCTGCCCGTCTGGCTCCTCGTCCAGCAGTTCCTGTTCCGCAAGCGATGCGTCCAGTGCGTCAGTCGGCGCGACATCTTGGCTCACCATCTCGGGCAATGTCGAGTCTGCGCCGGGCAAAGCATCTGATTGTTCGCTTTGTTCCTGCTCACTCAAGTTGGCACGGGCTTCGTCGAACGCCAACTCCAGCGCAGCGATGTCCGTCTCGACCGCCCTGGCCGGCTCTTCCATCGCCAACGCAACCTTGCGCTGCGTGGTATCCAACTGATCCAGCAGCTCGTCCAATTGCTGATCCATATTCAGCGACTCATCACTCGCGCGCACGACATCGCTCACCCCAGAGTCTGGGTTTGAGACAGACCCCGCAATGGGGCCCGGCGACGTTGTCGCTGGCGAAGATGGCTCCGGTAATAACATGATCTTGAGGACTCGGGCAAGTCCGATACAGTTCGCCCGCCTAGAGACGCTGCCAAGGATCATCGGGTGTTAGGGCGCTTGGCTGGAGCCTTTGCCGAACCACGGCCGGGCCAGATGGCGGGTCGATGGGTTGTGTTGGCCGATGTGCATGGGTCATGTGGTGTATATACCGGCAGTGGAACCACCTGCAACAGGAAGTTCGTTATCCATTCTCGGACCGGAGGCACACCATGCCGCGAGGGTGAAAAGGCTGGAGGTGGGCGATGTGGTGGGCCTGCGGAATGGGCGCGGGCTCGTGGCGGAGGCAATTATCGCGGCGATCACCAAGTCCAAGCGGGGTGATTGGGAAGTTCAGGTGACGGTCGGGCGGAGCGCCGTTGCCGAGAGGGCCAAGCCCAGCATCCATGTCTTCACAAGTCCACCCAAGGGCGAACATCTGGAAACCATGATCGACGGGCTCTCGCAGGTGGGTGTGACATCATGGACACCCTTGCGCACGCAGCGCACGATTGTCGATCCGCGCCCTGGCAAGATCGAGAGGTTGGCGCGCGTGTGCGAGGAATCGCTCAAGCAGTGTGGGCGTGCATGGCTGCTGGAGATTGGTGCGACGACAGACTTTGCGATTGTCCTTGCACAGGAATCAAACAAAGGCATCGTGATCGTGGCAGACCAATCCGGCACTCCGTGGATTGATTGCGGCATCAACGCCAGCACAGTATCGTTCACACACAGCCTCGAAGTGCTTGTCGGCCCAGAGGGTGGATGGAGCGAAGCAGAACTCGCCATGGCGCGCGATGCCAAGGCGGTCATCGCCAGTTTCGGCCCGCACGCGATGCGAATCGAAACCGCGAGCGTGGTCGCCGCCGCGAGTGTCGCGATGGGCACGCGCTGAGCGTCCGTATGGATGGAAGTCACAGGATAATTATCACGGCTGCTGCGGCACAGGCGGCGCTGGCGACGGGGCCGGGCGCAGCATCGCACGCAGTTCGTTGGCGATCGTGGCCTCGTCTAGCAAGCGCCCTTCGAGTGTGATGACGCCAATCAACTGCTGGCGATCATCGATAACAACCAGCCCGGTGCTCTGGGCAGGAGCCAGTTGGTGCAACGTCTCCGTGCCCGCTCCGGTCCAGAGGACCTGAGGCGGGGTCGCTCCGCGAGCCAGGGCGGCGGCGGTCCATCGTCCTTCGAGCGCGCCAATTCGTTCGCGTGACACGTCGCGCAACTCAAGCACGCCGACGACGCGGGCAATCAACTTGGGCGAACCAACTAGGGCCTGGGCGTGCTGGGCATCCAGTTCCTGCACCAGTCGGGCCACGCCCCGATACGCACGCAGCGCCGCTTCGAGATTGGTCTGGTCGCAGGACGCGGACACAAGCACCAGACCCGCAGCAACAACGCTCGGTTCGCGTGCGGCGTTGCCCGCTTCACGCAGGCCATCGGCGAGCGACCACCCTTCGAGGTCCTTGGACATCAAGCCCAGCGTGGGCACCGATTGGCCTGATTCGATCTTGCGGCGCAGTGGCTTCAAATCTGCTGCGCTGGCGAGTTTTGTGCGACCTTCCAATGCCAATGGCCATGTCGAAGGCTCTTCAACTACCTGTCTCACAACAGTTGCGCGCACGACCTGGCCGTTTCCGAGGGAGAACTCGAAGGCGAGCAGGCGCGCGGTTGCTGCGTCGAGGTCGATCGATGCTGCCTGCTGGTCCAGCGTGCCACGCAATTGGACGGAACGTCCGTCCTTTGCTCGCTCAACTTCGCTCCAGACGCATCGACGCACGTCCCACCGAAAGGGCTGCTTCCCTGCATCGTCTTGACCAAACGCCAGGGCGATCTGAGGTAGTGGCGATTGTGGAAGCCATTGCAGCAGGCCGCCCATGTCTTCGCCAACCGCCGGATGCAAACCCAGG
>CAYRPC010000010.1:25760-47439 GCA_964425995.1 uncultured Phycisphaeraceae bacterium | reverse complement strand
CCCCCCACGCCGTATACGCCGCGATTGTCGCGCAGAGTGCGCTTGGCGATCTGCTGGACTCACGTTTCGGGCTACATGGCTTCGTGCTGGCGAACACTCGCCCAGCACCCAGACATCGACCTCTACGTTGGCGTGCTGGGCCTGAAGGGCGCAGACAACGCAGGATTCAGGGAACGGGCATTGCTCGAAGGGATCAAGCACGACGTATTCGACGAAGCCGCGCACCTTCGCGAACTTCCTAAGCGCGTGGTCGCTCACAATCCAGATGTTGTCGTACTCGCGGGTTGGCATCAAGCCGGGTTTCGCGCGATGCCTTCGCTGGGCGAACTGCGCGACTGCAAGTTTGTGATGACCATGGACACGCCCTGGCGCTGGCATCCGCGCCAGTTGATGGGACGTGTCGCGCATCGGTCGTACTTCGCGAAGATGTCGCGGGTCGTCGTCGCGGGCGAGCGCACTTGGATGCTCGCGCGCTGGCTGGGCTTTTCCGAACGCCAAATCGTGCGTGGGACGTATGCCATCGATACCCAGTCGTTCGCCTCAACCTATGCCCGTCGTGTCACGCGGGATGGCGGATGGCCCAGGGCGTTTCTTTACATGGGGCGATACGTGCAAGAGAAAGGAATCGACGTGCTCATCGATGCCCACAGGCGGTACGCTGTGCGCGTCACGAATCCCTGGCCGTTAGACTGCTATGGCCAGGGACCACTTGCGCACCTGCTCGAAGGCCCAGCGGGCGTGTCCAACCGCGGCTTTGTTCAGCCCAAGGATCAGCCGGGGGTCATGGAACAAGCAGGCTGCTTTGTGCTGCCTAGTCGCTATGAGCCGTGGGGCGTGGTGCTGGCGGAGGCCGCGGCATCGGGACTGCCGCTGATTGCTTCGGAATCATGCGGCGCCAGCGTTGACCTCGTGCAGCATCTGTACAACGGCTACCGGGTGACGACCGACGATGCCGAACATCTGGCTCGGGCAATGGGTTGGATGCACGAGCATTGGGCGCGATTGCCCGAGTTGGGTCGACGAAGCAATGAACTTGCTGGGCCATTCAGCAATCTGATCTGGCGCGATCGCTGGCTGCTGATGATTGAGGAAATCATGGGGCAGACTGGTCAATCGAGTCTCGCCAGCACCCCAAGTTCCGCGCTGGGTTCTCCAAACAGAGCACATCCAATAAGAGAACAGCAGCAGCCCTAACCTATTAGCCATTTTTGCCAGCCGTTCGTCGGATATTGGTCCTCGAATGGAAGGCCATTAGGAACGTGGACGAACGTGGAGGAGTGGGGAAAAACGTCCGATAGCAAGAAATGCCGACTCTGGTTCTCAACATGGACGGTTGAGTGGAATTCTGAAAGAGCCAGACGATCGGGTTCTTGGCTTTGAATGGTTCAAAAAAGGTGGACACATGCAGGTGACCGTTGCGCCCAAGGCGGTTGTGCCGGGCGGGTTTCGAGAACTTGACGAGAACCGCGCAGGGTTCGCGGAGCACTTCGCCCAGATCATGGAGGCGGATCCGCGCACCAAGGGACGGGTGCTGGATGTCGGTTGTGGTAAGAACGGGCCCGACCTCAAAAATGGCAAGCAGGAGTTCGTTTTTTTCCCGCTGATCCGTAGGGCATCTCAGCTCGACGGCCTTGATCCATTCCCGGAAGTGATGCAGAACCCGCACATCAAGGAGAAGTGGGTGGGCACGCTGGAGCAATCGTCTGTGCCCGCTGGGGCATACGACGCGATGCTCTCGTTTTTCGTGCTCGAGCACGTGGGCGATACGCAAGGGTTCCTGCGGGCGGTGCATCGGGCGCTGAAACCGGGCGGGGTCTTTTATGCTCTCACCCCCAGCAGCCGCCACCCCTTTGCATGGATTGTGCGGCTGATTGAGGCGTTTAACGCTAAGCGGGCGGTGGAGCGAATCACCAAGGAGGGCGAGGTCAACCGCATTCCGACGTATTACCGGCTGAACAGCCCGAGTGCCATAGCCAAATCGGCGCAGGGCATGGGATTTTCGCACTTGGAAGTTTTCTACTACCCCGCCATCAACTGGGAGACGTACTTCCCCAAACCGCTGCGATTTGTGCCCCGTATGTATGACCACCTCGTTGGCACGAAGTTTCGCGGCGCGAACCAGCAGGTGTTGTTCAAGTTGGAGAAGGCCAGGTAGCGAGTAGTGCAGACGTAGTTCTTGCGTTGTTTCAGGAGTATGTGGTGGAAGATGTCCTGGGTTGGATCTCGTTGCTGATGGCTGCGGCGGTTGCGATCTTCGTCGTGTGGCAGATCCGCGCCGGCAAGCACCCGATCCTGTCCGCTCGCAACTTCTTTCTCGTGGGATTCATCGTCTATCAACTGACCAGCGCGACGATTTCGTTCTTCTCTCGCGTCTATTGGGAAGTCACACTCACCGATCCGGTCTCCACCGGCATGTTGTACTTGGTATGGTGCGCCGCATTTCTGATCGTCATGCTGGTCACCTACGAAACCAAGTGGTTCACCATGGGCATTCCGCGAAGGCTTGCTCCGTCTGATCCCTCTCCCGCGCCCCTCACGATGATGTCGCTCGCTGTTGGCTTTCTTGTCGTCGGGTATGCGATGCGATTTGGTTTTCAGTTTGTCCCTGTCCTGGGCATCTTGGGCACCATGACGGGCGTGACGCTCGCGATCGCGGCTGCGGGCATGGCCTGCTGGGTCTGGTCGCGTCAGATATTCAACCCTGCCCGGGCGAGCTTTGCGCTAGTGATCGTTGGACTGGCGATGTCCCTGACCATCTTTCGGTCCTTTGGGCGTCGCGACATGGTGAGTGCGGCGATCGTGTGCTTGTGGGCTGTCTACCACGGCCACTTCAAGAAGCAGAACCTGACACGGATGTTCCTGCCAGTTTCGGGCGTGGCGCTGGCGGGCCTGCTGCTCATCTCCGCCCGCACGAGCGTTCGCAACGAAGACAGCAAGACCGGCGGCATCGTCAGTCAGATCACTGCGATGGCAAACGCCGATTTCAAGGCGGGTTTGTTGGATGTTTTCGCGGGCCAGGGGACCGCGCCCATCAGCATGTGGCTGATGGAGTCTCGTCCTGATTCGTACGAGTATGACACGCTGCACTCGCTGAAGTACGTTGTGCTCAACATCATTCCACGCGAGTACTGGCCACAGAAACCCGAGTCGCTTGGTCTGACGATGGTTCGCGAAGCCGACATCACCAGAAAAGGCGTGGGATTCACGGTGGGACCGGGCCTTATGGGCCATATCGCCAATGACAATCCGTACTTGGCGCTGGTTCTCTATGCCGTGCTTTTCGGGGCGTTCCTTCGAATCATGGACGAGATGGTTTTGCTGGCACCGGACAATCCATTCGTCGTAATCCCGGTTGGCGTTGCGCTCGGAGAGATCGTGGCGATTCCGCGCGGTGAAGCTGGCCTCTTTGTCTTTCGAACCATACTCGCGGTCGTCGCAGCGTACATCGGCATGCGAGTGGTGGCCAAGATTCTTGTCAGCCTGGGCATGCGATACAACGTCTCGCTCACAGACGGGGACGCTGCTTCCACACCAGCAGGCCCGTACGCCGACGGGCATTCGTGGGAAGCGGATGCAGGTCTGGCCTACCCGTCTGAATCAGCATCAGAGCAGCACATGCCAAACACAACCAGCGAAGGTGATGGGCGAGCGGGTCCGCCTGCAGCATCCCAAGAGACTGACCTCTCCTATGGACCCAATACCGGCTCGGGCCAATCACCTTCTCAGGTGCCCTGGGGATTACAGGGATCGTAAAGCTTGCGATGGATGCTCACGACCTTCGCACGTTTGGAGTACACCAAGTTCTGCTGAGCATCTCACGCATCAGCCCTTCGTTTGGGTGGTGTTTGTTCACAACATACCAAGTATGACGGCCTTCAAGCCTGTATGGGTTAGAGAAGCAAGTGAACCCGGAAACATTGCATGCGTCAAACCCCAGGCTGACTCCTGAATTTGATAGTGTTGCGGTAGTGCCGCGTGGCCTGTTGTCCTGCGGTCGCACAGGTTGGTTAGGGAGGATGGATTTCCATGCAACGCACCATGTACGCCAGTGTGATCGTCGGCCTTTCGGTTGGCGCAGGGGTGAGTGAGGTCCTTGCCCAGCAGATTCCGCCCCTGGAAACCGGCACACGAAAGGTGACCAGCCGATTGGTGAACGGCGAGCTCGAGATGCGCGATGTCGCGACAGGGCGAGTGATCGTGGCGCGTCAGCGGATTGAACCCATGCGTGGCTGGGCCGCGGGAGTGGTCACCAATGTCAGCCTGCAGGAGCAGCCAACTGGTGCCGACATCATCGTCGAAGCCACGAACACCACCAGCGAGATTCGAAAAGCCGGCGAGATTGGCGTGGGGATCATCAATCTGGGCGAGAATGTCGAGCAACTCAACTGCACGGAAACCAGCCTGTTTGTTCCGCGCCGGGCTTCGCAAATGACGGGATGGGCGGGGTTCTATCCGTCGGAGTTGTACTCGCCCGTGATGGTGCTCAAGAACAGCAGCATGGCGGTGGGGGTGTCGATCCAGTTTCCGCTTTTGGACTACAAGAACGATGTTCGCGTCCACGTCGACAGCCCGGGCAACTTCATGGCACAGGGCGAGGCGGGCAAGGGGTGGACGGTGCGGTTCGCGCTGGCCAACGTCAACAACAGTGCCAAGGAACGTGAGATGTTTCAGGGGGAGATTCCCCCCGGACAGTCGCGGACCTATGTCGTGAGCCTGCGTGTCACCGACAGGCCTGATGAATGGGTCACCACGCTGCTTCCGTATCGCGACTACTTCCGCAGCACTTATGGCCCGGTGCAGTACGTTCGCAAGACCACGCCTGTGGTAGGCATCACGGTCGCGGATCCGTCGCAGATATCCGACAGCAATCCCTACGGCTATGGCAACAACATTCGCCCCGACATCAACGGTTTCGGTCGGCTCAAAACCAACTTGCTGCGTCAGCAGGACTGGGACACGACGATGGTCTGGATGGTCTCGGGCCTGTACAACGAGAACCGCGAACTGAACTTTCCGTATCAGGTAGGCAGCCAATGGAACCGAAGCCCGCAGATGCAAACGGCGCTGGACCCAGTCAACGGTCTTCCCGCTGTGGCAGCTGATCGCGAACTCGGCATCTGGTGGGGCCGTTCCCTCGCGCTCTCGCGCACCTGGAACAGCGCCGACTACATCAAGTTTGATCCCGACAATCCCGAGCACCTTGCGATCGCATTGCGCGAGGTTGATGGCATTGCCGCGACCGGCGCGACCCTGATTGGGCTGGACACGTTCCAGCCGGACCAGACGCCCCTGTGGAAGGCCCTGCCCTGGATTCAGACGATGAAAGATCGCCATCCCAACATGAGTTTCGTGACCGAGCCGGCGCAGTGCGACATTCTGCACACCGTGGCACCAACGTATGTCACCGGGTACACACTTTTCCCACCAGCGAACTTGACCGATGAAAAGCAGTTGTACGTCATCAAAGGACCCAACATCCTCTTCGACTTCATCAACCCCGGACACGAGACCTGGGGCAGCATGAGTTATCACTTGCATCGCAACTTCTTGGGTGGCGTGCCGCCCGCGGACAAAATGCTTGGTGACTTCCGTAAGTGGGCCGAGTGGGGATATCGCCCGATCTTCTTCGACTTCCAGAACAAGCCCGAGACGGTCAGTGCAGCTCCGAGTTGGGACACCAGCCTGCCCACAGCAGTGGTCGCGGCGGACCCGATCATCCAGCGGATCAAGCGAGGACGTCGACCCAATGACACGACCACGCAGCAGCAACCGTCGCAGCCTGGCGCACAGCCCACCAGCGGACAGCCCACAGCGCAGCCCCAGGGCAATACGAATACAACCCCGCGCATACGCCAACCTGGCGTTGCTCGCCCCGGCAACGGGCCACGCGGACCACGCAGCAGTTTCAACCGCAACAGCAGCGCGATCGTTGTTCGTGCCAAAAATCTGGGAAACACAACGACCAACGTTGGCGACCCGAACCAGCCCGCACCCACAACTCCCCCGCCCCAGTGATTGATTCCGCGGCAAACCAAACGGGATAGCGAAACCCGGATGGGCTGAACCAGCAGGAAATGACGCGCCGCCAAGCAACCCCTTGGCGGCGATTCTTCTTTTGTGCGATGCAACGTTGATCCGATCTCGCAGCAACTTCGCGTCACAACCTACGGCATTCCCTACTACGACGAGGCGACGCTGCTGGCCAACCCGACGCTGATCGCAAGTTTGCAGCCGTCGGTGATTCAGGAGTTCACAGTGAACCCCATTCCAACGCCGGGCGTGCTGGGCCTGATGAGCCTGGCTGGTGCGTTCACGGCCCGTCGGCGCCGCTAATCGTCTGATGACAAGTTGATTGCAGCACGGCGCGAGGGAGCAACCCTCGCGCTTTTTTGCGCGCTCGTGCAACCAGACACGCACCTTTCCCAATGAAATCTGCTATGATTTCCGAGTCGCGACGTCGTCACCCCCGGCGTTCGCAGGTTCAGCAAGATTCGCCAAGGGGGGAACGGCACAAAGAAGGCACTAGAGGGCTCGGCACACGGGGTCGAGGCACTTGGCAACAGCAAAGGTGTTTGCTCACACGAACACGAGGTAGGGCGTATCGACGACTCTGTCTTTGCTCAGTACCCCGCTCTCTCGTACTTAAGAACTGGAGTTTCCCCATGGCAAGCGGTAATGGCAACGGCGGCAAGAAGTGGACCAAAAAAGAACTGCTCTCCCGCCCCATCGAGCACATCGACATCACCGGCTTTGATGCTCGCGGCATCATCGACAGCTATCGCGACATGGCGTACTCGTCGCGCACGCTGGCGCACGCCGCCGACATCTACTCGATGATGCTCAAGGACAAGGAATGCGGCGTTATCTTGACGCTTGCGGGCTCGCTCATCAGCGCGGGGCTCAAGAAGGCCATCATCACGATGCTCGAGAACAACATGGTGGACGCGATCTGCTCCACCGGCGCAAACATCGTCGACCAGGACTTCTTCGAGGGTCTTGGTTTCAAGCACTACATCGCACCCGGCAGCCCCGAGGCACCGCCCGTGGACGACATGACCCTGCGCAACATGATGATCGATCGCATTTACGACACGTACATCGACGAGGACGATCTCCGCGCCTGCGACCACGCGACCTACGAGATATTCAACGAGTTTGCCCCCGGCGCGTATAGCAGCCGCGAGTTCATCGAGGCGATGGGGGCGTACCTCGCCAACAACAGCAAGTACGCCAAGAACGAGAGCATCGTCAAGACCTGCTATCAGAAGCGCGTGCCCATCTTTGTGCCCGCATTCAGCGACTGCAGCGCGGGCTTTGGCATCGTCCTCCAACAGACAGAAGCCATCGAGCAGGGCAGGGGCCAGGTCGCCATCGACAGTGGCAAGGACTTCCGCGAACTGACCGACATCAAGCTGGCATGCAAGGACACCGGCCTGCTCATGCTGGGTGGCGGCGTCCCCAAGAACTTTGCTCAGGACATTGTGGTCGCGGCGGAACTCCTCAACGAGCGAAAGGGCGGCAAGGCCCGGGGCGATGTGGGCATGCACAAGTACGCGATCCAAATGACCGTCGCCGACAGCCGCGATGGCGCGCTCAGTGGCAGCACCCTCCGCGAGGCGTGCAGTTGGGGCAAGGTCGACATCGTCCACGAGCAAATGGTCTTTGGAGAAATCTCGGCCCTCTTCCCGCTACTGGCCAGCGACGCCTATCACCGCAAAGCTTGGAAGAGCCGCAAGGGTTTCAAGTTTGCCGACCTGTTTGAGAAGGGTGACGGCATGCCCGACTTCATGCGAACGGGCATGGGCAAGGGGAAGAAGAAGGTCGCGAAGTAAGCGGGCAGCCCAAGCATCATCAACCAGCACCCGCGAGGGTTCTCGCGAGCGTTGTTCTTGAATGCGCACAGTTCATGCGATGGCACGGTCGGTGGTGACACGAGCCATGACATCTCGTCGTCCTGCGTTCGTAGAGAGCGCGGGGAGTCGGGCGTGCGGGCGAGCGCAAGAGCAACAGTTGTGAAGTCGCGGCGGTGGAGTTGTGGGTCCTGCGTCCAGAAAGCAACAAGCCGCGCAAGGTGCGCGGCATGCTGCATAAGGAGGGGGACTTTCGTGTGATCGCCTGAAAGATTAGAGGATCGCACCGGTGATGGCGTTGACCTTGACGCTGCGGCTGCGCGCGCCCTGCTGCACTTTGACCTCAAAGAATGGCTGTCCACCCAGCACGCCAATCTCAATCTCGCTTACGTCGCCCGCGCGGGCCGCGACCGCGAGCGCCATCGCGTTGGCGTAGGTGATAGGGGTGTTGGTGCCAAGAGCGGTTCGGAACGCGGCGATCTTGTTCGCCTCACTCGCGGGCACGCTTTCGGATTCAGAGCGGATGATCGCGCCGGTGCCCGGGTTAGCACGGAACTCGATCGCGCTGGTGGCGTCGGGTGCGATGGTCTTTACTTCAAGCTTGGTGCCGCCCCGACCACGCTCGAGATCAGCCTCGAACACGAGCGTGCCTGCGGGCTGGTTGGCCAGGGCGTTGGTGATTGCGTTGGCGATGGCGTTAGCGCCGTTGCCGATGGCTCCGCCACCACCGTTGTTGTTGCCGTTGTTGTTGCCACTGTTGTTGCCGTTGTTGTTGCCGCTATCATTTCTATTGTCCTTGGTCGAAGTACCAAGCACGGCGCCGGTGATCGGGTCAATACGGACTTCAGACTTTGCCGTGCCGTTGAGGACAGTGACTTTGTAGATTAATCCACGGCCGGTACCTTCGATGCGGACATCGCTGGCTTGGCCCGCGCCTCGGCTCCGCACGGCGATCTGGCCAGCCTGCGAGAAGTCGACGGTGAAGGTGGCGAAGGCGGTCTGAAGCGTGCTGGCTTCGCGACCATCTCGCCCGCCAAGGTTCTGGCTCCGTGAGCGGAGCACCGCACCGGTGAAGGGGTTGATGTCCTGGCGTACGCGGGCCTTGCGGACGGGTTGCACGCCTTCAGTGCGATAGATGAGCTGTCCGTTCTCAAATTCAAACTTCACTCGGGTGACGATCGCGCCGGGGAAGGCAGCAATCGTAGAGTTGGCGGCAGCCTGGAAGCCGACAACCTGGTCAAGTGCGGGGAGGGTGGAACCGGATGGCAGATCATCGGCCCCCGCCATCGCGACAGGTGCGAGGCCGGCGAGGGCAACAAGGGCGGTCAAGGCAAGGACGCGGGCCGGAATGCGAAGCTGGGTGGTCATGAATACTCCTTGGGAAGAAAGTGTACAATTTTAGACTTCATGCGGCGGGAAGGTCGGTTGGCTGTCACACAAAAACAGTAGAATGCGAACGCCCTATGCCGATTGAGGCTCAGTTTCGAGAACCGCGCTGTGTGTAGAAGGGAGCAATCGAGTGCAGCAAGTGATAAACAATGCAGAAAGTGATGTATCACTCACTGGTCGAAACTGCATCTATTGCAGCTATCGCCTTGACGGATTGAGCGCAAGCGGCGTGTGCCCAGAATGCGGCAAGCCCGTTGTTGACTCGCTCAAAGGTCTACTGCTGCAATTTGCATCGCCCGAATACCTGCGAGAGGTCAAGTCGGGACTGTCGTTGTATCTCAACGGCATCCTGGTACAGATCGTGGTGATGATTATCGTCGCCATAGCGGCGTTCGCTCTGGCTGGGAATCCGACGCTGGTAGGCTTGGTGACCGCTTTGGGGTTGATTCCTGCGGCGATGACGATCATCGGATTCTGGAAGTACACAGCACCCGATCCCGGGTATGTCGGGCAAGAAAACCCCAATAGCGCTCGCCAGATCGCACGAATTGCCCTAATTTTCACTGCAATTTTATCTGTGGCCAGTGTGTTTGCGCAGTTCACTGGTACCGCACTCCAGCCGGGCATGCCGGGCGGCCCTGGTGGCGGCGCGGCTGGTGCAGCGATGACCGCAGGGGCGATCATTGGTATCTTGATCGCGTTGCTTGGGGGTATCGCATGGATAGTGCAGTTCTTCGCCGGGCTTCGATACACCAGTTGGATGATGGGGCGCATCCCGGATGCCGATCTTGTCGCTCGTACCAAGAAGTACCTGTGGTTGCTACCAGTCATTTATATCGTCGGATCATGCGTGATCATCGGGCCATTGATCGCGTTGGTCATGTTCTGGAACCATCTGGACAAGTTGTGCAAGTACTTGAAAACACTGGATATACCCGCAGCCAGTGGTACCATGGCCATGCCCCAGTAACGGATAGGACTAGTGCAGAACCCGTTGGGCAATCCACGTTCGCGTTTCCTATACTTCGATTCGGCTGGGGAATTCGCACCAATGCCTGCGACGCGCGGAGAGGCCGCGCTTGTGGGTCGACGGAGACCATTATGCGCACTCATTTTGCAACCCGATTCTTGTCCAACCTCTCGAGCGCTGGCATCATTGCCGCGACGTTTTTGTGCGTCGTGACTGCACGCGCACAAGAAGAAGCACAGCCAGCCAAGGAGGCGGCGCCACAAACAGAACCCGTGAAAGCAGACCCAGCCATGCCCGACACCGGCATGAAGATGATCGAGCAAGCCAAGCCGAAGGGAATTCCCGTGCCCGATATGACCGTCGTTGCCACCAGCGAAGTCGAAGGTGTGAAGATTGAAGACATGAAGATCGGCGACGGCGCCGTCATCAAGCGGGGAGCGATGGTTCTGGCCCACTACCACGGCACACTGGTTGATGGTGGCAAGGTCTTTGACTCTTCGTTCGAGCGCGGCGAACCAGCCGCATTCCCTCTTGGCGGCGTGATTCGCGGCTGGCAGGTTGGCGTGCCAGGGATGAAGGTCGGCGGGATTCGCAGGCTGACCATTCCATCCGAGTTGGGCTATGGCGATCGTGGCGCGGGCGGCGCAATTCCCCCGTCGGCGGACCTTGTATTTGTCATTCAAGCCGTGGGCACCATAGAGAGCGAGGATCTCAAAGTTGGTGAGGGCGATCCCGCCAGTGCGTTCTGCGTCGCCGTGACTGCGTACACCATGAAGGATGAGTCCGGCAAGGTTATAGAAAGTGCGACTACCGAGAAGCCATATATCCTGGTACCGCAGGAGTTCGCTCCCATGAACAGCGGCATCGAAGGCATGAAGGCTGGCGGGAAGCGGATTATCAAGGTGCCCAAGGAATTCAACAAGCCTAATCCGCAAGCCCCTCCCACGAATCGTCCGACCGATGTCGCGTTGACGATCGAGGTTGAGTTGCTCGTGCTGCGCAACCTGCAATAGGCTGAGGCACGCGAGACGATCTGTGCATTGGCCGCGGACAGTCGTCTGCGGCCTTTTTTCTGCAACGATCTGGATACGAAGGCTGCGTTGCCGGCTGTTATCTACAGTGACGCTTTGGCAGGATGATGCCATGAGCAACGACTTATACACGTTTGTTGGCCATCGCCAATTGGCGTTCATGAATCCCATGCCCGAGGCGGCATATGAGCATGTGATGGGCATGCTCACGCTTTCGCGCGGCGCGACGGTCGCGGACTTTGGTAGTGGCTTTGGCGAGTTGTCGCTACGACTGGTCAAGAAGTTCGGCGTGCATGCAGACTGTGTCGAACTTTCGCCGTTGATGGCAGACGTTGCTCGCGAAAGGGTCGCCGCCCGAGTGCCCTCAGAACTGATCCGCGTTCACGAGGGCGATGCCGGCGCTTTCAAGGCATCTATTCCGCCCGAATCCTTTGATCTGACGATCTGCATCGGTTCCTCGCATGCTCTGGGCGGCTACTCGCAGATGCTGCAAGTCCTTTCGCGATTGACGCGAGCGAGCGGGCACATCCTGGTGGGCGAGGGCTACTGGCGACAGCCGCCCGCACGCGGATATCTCGACGCGACCGGCATCACACCCGATGAGTTTGGTGCGTTTCCAGATCTGGTCGATCATGGCGTCGCACTCAACCTCTCCTGCCAGTTTGCCAGCACAGCGAGCACACAAGACTTTGATTGCTATGAATGGTCCCACGCGCGGGCGATTGAAGCCCACGCACGCCAGCATGCGAGCGATGCTGTTGCCAGGGCAATGCTGGCGCGGAGCAAAGCGTGGCGCGATGCGTTTGTACGATGGGGGCGCGAAAGCCTGGGGTTTGGGCTCGTACTTTTCCGGAAGTGAACAAGATCACGCGAGTGTGCCGTGTCAGCACGCCGCGTCCATGCGCTTGAGTGTCTCTTCGCGCCCCAGCACAGCGAGCGTCTCGCCAATCCCGGGCGTGACGGGAACACCGGCAATCGCGACGCGCACCGCCTGGGCGATTGTTCCGGGATGTGGATATCCCTTCTCCTTCGCGAGTTGTTCGATCACGTCGTGGATGGGCGTCGGCTCGAAGGCGGGCAATGAAGCGATGCGAGAGCGATACTCGCGCAGCAAGGCGCGGCCCTCGCCATTGTTTGCGTCCAGGTGTTTGGCAGCGACCGCGGGATCAATAGTCACGCTGTCGAGCATCACAAAGCCGCAGGACTTGACGCCATCACGGAAGGTCTTGGCGCGAGGTTTGACAGCTTTGGAAAGCCACAGCCAGCGTGGGGTAGCACAGGCGTCCTCGCCTGTGGCTGTCCACTCGCTCGCCTTGGCCGCAAGCGGCTTGGCGTGTTCCTCGCACCAATCAAACCAACGCTGCGAAAACTGCTCGTCGGTCATCGCGCCGATGCTGTCGGCGTTGAAGGAAAGCAACTTTGCACGATCAAACTTGCTGTTGGTCTTGCCGATGCGGTCGATGGCGAAGTGCTGGGCTAGGAAGTCCATATCAAACTTCTCGAGGTCTTTGCCGTCGGGCAGTTTCATACCAGGATTCCAGCCCAATAACGCGAGGAAGTTGTTGATCGCCTCGGGCGTGTAGCCCGCATCGCGGAAGTCCGCGACTTCGATCTCGGGCAGCGTGATCTTGAAGTGACGGGCGATCGCCTCGGCAATCAACTGGCTGTCGTTCTCCGCAGAGAGGAAGTCGGTCAGTTGGTTGGCATCGACACCGATCGCGGACGCCAACTCGGGCGGCTGGCCAGCGCCGCCAGCCTGCTTGGCCAGCGCATCCTTGAGCGCCTTGCGGGCAGCCTTGGCCTTGTCGCGCTTGCTCATCTTGGTGTTGTCCATGTTCATGATGAGGGGCATGTGCCCGAACAGGGGCGGAGCAAAACCAAAGGCGCGATACAGCGCGATCTGGCGGGGAGTGTTGCTCAAGTGCTCCTGGGCACGCAGCACGTGCGTGATGCCCATCGCATGATCGTCAACGACCACGGCGAAGTTGTACATTGGAAAGCCGTCCTTGCGACGTATGATGAAGTCATCCACCTCGCCCGGTGCGATCTTCACATCGCCCAGCACCTGATCAGTGAACGCGATCTCCTGATGTGGAGCGAAGAAGCGAATGACGTGCGGCTCGCCGCGCTCGATCATGCGGACGCGGTCCTTGATGTCAGCAACGTTGTCGTAACTCGCTCGGTTATAGCGGTAGTTGCGCTTGGCCTGCTCTGCCAGTTTCTTTTCTGCGCTCAGGGTCTCTTCGGACTCGAAGGCGGGATAGGCCTTGCCTTGCTCCACGAGTCGCATGATGTGCTCGTTGTAGATCGCGATGCGACGGGCCTGGAAGAATGGGCCGACTCCGCGCGGATCGCCGCCGATAGTGGCATCTGTGTGGGTACTGCCTCGCTCTGCGAGGGGCGAACTACCGACTGTGTTGCTTGACTGTTCTGGTTTGCCCCTCGCGGAGTGACGGGGTACCCAGGATAATTCTGGCCCTTCATCCCAGTGAATACCCAGCCACGCGAGGTCTTCCATGATGCCGCGTGCCGACTCATCGCTGCTGCGCGCGGCGTCGGTGTCTTCGATGCGAAGAAGAAAGTGGCCGCCGTACCGCTTGGCAAAGGCCCAGCAGAACAGAGCAGTTCGTGCGCCGCCGACATGCAGGTGGCCGGTGGGGCTGGGCGCGAAGCGGGTAATGACGGGAGGGTTGGTAGAGGCCATGTGTATCCAGAGTAGTGGTGAGCGGCCAAACTCGCGGCCTTCGATCGAATTGGTTACAAACAGGCTGCGAACAAGGCACGTCTCGCAGACAAAGCTGTGCCGAATCCCTTTCCAATTCTTGCGATTTGGTTTAGACTATGGGTATGCACACGCCGCGAGACCAAGCCGGAGACCCAGCCGGAGACGTATCACTTGGCACCTGAGGTTGCGGGTTCACGCTCGTGAGCCTGACCCGCACTCGTGACTTGTGCATTCCATAAGGAGACAACCCATGCCTACCCGCCCCTCCACAAGCGCCGCCGACCTTCGCAATGTCCTGCTCTGTGGCACAGGCGCGGGCGGCAAGACCACGCTGGTTGAGCGACTGCTCTTTCTGAGCAAGGCTGTGGTCAAGATGGGCACGGTGCTCGACGGCACAACCGTCAGCGACTTCACCGAAGAGGAACGCCATCACAAACACAGTCTCCAGCCAGGCTTTGTCCATCTGGAGTATGAAGGACACCTGGTCAACCTCATCGACACGCCCGGGCTTGGTGACTTTCTGGGGCATGCCGTGGCTTGTTTTCCTGCGGTCGAGACGATCGCCGTGGTGGTGGACGCGATCAAGGGCGTGGACAGCACGACACGCCGACTGATGAACATCGCCAAGGAGCGGAAGATTCCCCGCATGATCATCGTGAACAAGATCGATGAGGCCCATGCCGACCTTGAAGGATTGGTCGAGAGCATCCGCGAGACCTTCGGCAACACCTGCCTGCCTATCAATCTTCCCACCAAGAACGCCAGCGATGTCATCAACGTCTTCGAGCACGACGGTAACGACTCGAAGGGCGATCAGACTGATTTCTCCAGCGTCCATGAAGCCCACAAACGGATCGTCGAGCAGGTGATCGAGGTCGATGACGAACTGACGATGCAGTATCTGGAGAAGGGCGAAGGGTTTGATACCGACAAATTGCACGCGGCCTTTGAAAAGTGCCTGGAAGATGCGCACCTGATTCCAATCTGCTTCGCCAGCGCCAAGACCGGCGTGGGCTGCGACGATCTCGTTCACATCTTTGCGAGCCTCTGCCCCAGCCCTGTCGAGGTGAATCCGCCCGAGTTCCTCAAGCGCGACGTGCAGGCCGATGGCGCCGCGGGCGAAGAGCACGAGTGGAAGGCCAAGCCCGATCCGAATGCGAAGGTGCTCGCCCACGTCTTCCGTGTCGTGAGCGATCCGTTCCTGGGCAAGATCGCGATCTTCCGCGTCCATCAGGGAACCATCAAGGCGAAGGCAGAGATGTTCGTGGGCGATGGCAAGAAACCGGTTCGCATCGGCCACCTTTTCCAGTTGCAAGGGAAGGAACACGTCGAGACCGCAGAAATTGGGCCTGGTGGGATCGGAGCGGTCGCCAAGCTCGACGAATTGGTTTTCAACAGTGTGCTGCACGACAGCCACGACTATGACCATGTTCGATTGAATCCACTGCCGATTCCCAAGCCCATGTTTGGCCTGGCAGTAGAACTCAAGAACCACACAGACGAGACCAAGTTCTCTGCCCTCGTACACAAGATGATGGTGGAGGATCCCTGTTTTCGCATCGAGCGCATCAGCGCGACCAAGCAGACCGTGATGCGGGGCCTGGGCGAACTGCATCTGCGTGTGATGCTCGAAAAACTCAAGAAAGCGGGCATCGACGTGATTACCAGCACCCCAAAGGTCGCGTACAAGGAAACCGTCACCATGCGCAGCGACGGGCATCATCGCCACAAGAAGCAGACGGGCGGTGCGGGGCAGTTTGGCGAGGTGTACCTGAAGATCGAGCCGTTGGGAGGCGAGCATCCCGATGGCTTTGAGTTCCATAACGACACGGTGGGGGGGAGCATTCCGCGTCAGTTCATCCCCGCTGTCGAGAAGGGCGTGCGCAGCGTGCTCAACGACGGTGCAATCGCGGGCTATCCCCTGACGGGTGTGGCAGTGCGCGTCTACGACGGGAAGTACCACGACGTTGACAGCAAGGAAATCGCCTTTGTTGCTGCTGGCAAAAAAGCCTTCATCGACGCGGTACAGAAGGCCAAGCCCGTGTTGCTTGAGCCGTACGTCTCGCTCGAGGTGCAGGCCCCCGCCCGATACCTGGGCGATGTCGCCGGGCACATTTCAACCAAGCGCGGGCGTGTCGTGAGCAGCGATGTCCTGTCGGGTGATATCTGCCTTGTGAAGGCGATTGCGCCGCTTGGCGAGGTCCAGAATTATTCGAACGAACTCAAGAGCATGACGGGAGGCGCGGGCACGTACTCGATGGAATACAGCCACGATGAACGCACCCCGGCGCATATTCAGCAAGCCGTTGTCGCCGCGTACAAGCCGCATCCAGAGGAGGAATAAGTCCGGGGCGATTTGATCAGGCACTGAAGCAACACTCGTGCGCGACTACGCGACCGGGCGTCCCAGCGCCGCAATAGCCCGTTCCATCAGGCGATCGTGGGCACGCATGGCATCAACGTTCGCATCAACCTCGCGCGCTGCGCTCGTGACGCTCATCAGCGCCTTGAGCTCGTCAACAGCGGATTCCTCCACCATGCTCTGGCGGATGTTCCCACCAGGCTTCCTGGGCGAGGAGAATGTCTCCGCAGGAGCGAACATCATGCTGTGCCCCGCCTTGCGAAGTTGAGTCCCCTCGGGCACATCGACGAACTTGAGTTGGGCGATGGTGCGGTTGTCGACTTTCATCGTGCCGTCGCCATCGATGCGCAGTTCGCCCTGGGCCGGAATCGTGATCCGCTGGTTATTGCTATCCAGCACGGGCAGGCCGGTGCCCGACATCACAAGTTCGCCATTGGGGCTTCGCAGGAGGCGGCCGTCGCGGGTCAGTCGTCGCGGGTTGGTCGCGTCACTCGTGTCCTCGACAACCAGAAATCCGCGCCCCTCGATGGCGAGATCAAGTTTGCTCGTAGTCGTCCGAAGCGATCCTTGTTCAAGGCTGATGCGATTCGGACGCAGGAGCGTGCCGCCACCCAACTTCTCTAGCAGCGTGTTGCTGGGGAGGTAGGCAAGCCCGTCCTCGGAGCGGACATCGGCGCGGGTCTGGATGCTCGGGATGTCGGGCTTGAAGCCCACCGTGTCGAGGTTGGCGAGGTTGTTGGCAAAGACATCCTGGCGATAGAGCGCAGTCATGACGCCAGACGCGGAAATTTGCAAGCCGTAGGACACAACAGTGTTAACGCAATAGGGGTGCCACAACCAGCCGGAGTATTCGCACCCACCCGCAAACTCATGGCACGTCCTTCGCGTTGCACTCCATTCCGGAGTAGATACCCATGGCCATCAATGCGCTCCAATCCGCATCCTCTGCGCTCTCGGCGCTCAACACTGCGCTCGACGTCACGGCGAACAACCTCGCCAATATCAACACCGACGGCTTCAAGTCCAGCCGCACCAACTTCCAGGATCTGCTCTACATCGAGAAGGCCCAGCCCGGCACCCTCAACGCCAATCAGGACCAGCGGCCGATCGGTACCTATGTGGGCTTGGGCGTCCGAGTCTCGGGCACGCACTTGGACTTTGCCCAGGGCGCTCCTCGCTTCACCAGTAAGCCCCTGGACATTATGATCGAGGGAGAAGGTTTCTTCGAGGTGACAGTCGAGGATGACCTGGGCCCCGGCGGCCTCGCCTACACACGCGCTGGCAACTTGTCGCTCAATTCCGAGGGCGAACTCGTGCTCGCCAACGATCAAGGCCGGCGCATCCAGCCTGTAATCAACATCCCGCCAGAGGCCAGCAGCATCTCCATCAGCAAGGACGGCTTCGTTCGTGTCGCGATTCCAGGCGAGACCGAGCCCCAGGAAGTCGGCCAGCTCAATCTCAGCACCTTCATCAACCCCGCAGGCCTGAAACAGGTCGGCGAAAACCTCTACGTCGAAACCTCCGCCAGCGGCGCTCCTAATAGCGGTGTGCCCGGCACCGACGGACGAGGCAATGTCAGCAGTGGCTTCCTGGAGAGCAGCAACGTTGACCCAACAAGAGAGTTGATCGACCTCATCCGAACCCAGCGAGCCTTCGAGTTCAATAGCCAGTCCATCAAGGCGGCGGACGAAAGCCTCCGCAGCGTCGCCCAACTCCGCAGATAGGCGCATGGCAACCGTGAGTGAAGCGTGACGTGTGGAGAACGCAAAGCAGTATGAACGTGTGGAGTCACAAACTGTGGTTGGCGGCGATTAGCCCGGCCCTCGGTCCGGTCCTGGGCCTCATGCTTGTCTGTTCGTCCGCACGAGGTCAGGAGTGCGTCGAACTGCTTCAAAGCGTCACTATCGAGCACGAAAGCACAGTCACACTCGGGCAGATTGCCAAGGTTAGTGGGCCGCACGCGGATGTGCTGGCGAGTATCCAAGTCCCTGCCCAAGTCTGGACCAAAGGCGAGTCAGGCTTGCGAACGCTCGACATCACCCGGGTGCGTGATTTCCTCGGCGCGACCCCGGGCATCAATATGGGACGCATCGCCCTTTCCGGCTCTCGGGTTGAATTACGCAGGGCGGTTGTCATATTGATCCCCAAGGCACCATCCGTGAGCAGCGACGCGGCGGCTCAAGATGTTGGAACTCGCGTGCGCGACCTGATTCCAGAACGCATCGCCCAGGCGATGACCATTCCGCTCGCTGCACTTCGCATCACACTCGACGAGAGCGACGCCGATCTACTTAACACAAGCCTGGTCAATCGCACCGCGACCATCACGCCCATGGGTGATTCGGATCGCGCGCCCCTTCACATTCGCGTCTATGAGGGTGATCGCCTGATCCTCGCCCGCTCCACACGCGTGGGCGTGCTGGTGCGCCGCGATGTTGTCCTCGCCCAGCGTGCCATTCGCAAGGGCGAGTTGCTCGATCCGTCCATTCTTCGCTCCGAGGAGCGTTGGCTTCCGCCAAGTGTCGCCAGCGCGCCGTACGAGCAGATCGTCGGCAAGTCCGCCAGATCCGCGATCGATGCTGGCGAGATCGTCGATCTCCGCGATGCCGAAGAGCCCATCGTCGTTCGCAAGGGCGAACGAATCGTAGTGGACTGCATCGTGGAAGGCGTGCTCGTGCGATCCACCATGAGAGCCGCAGCCCAGGCACGTGTGGGCGATGTCATCATGGTGCAGCCTCTGGTCGCGCAGCGCGAGCTCGGTGGCAAAGGCGCATCACGCTCACAAACCAAGACTCCTGCGGTCTTTGCCCGCATCAGCGGCCCGGGTCGAGGGGTTGTGACAACTTCCCAGCCCGCTCCAACTTCCCAGGCAACTGATGTCGCCGCTTCCCAGACGACGACTGCATTTGTCGTCGATCGCGTGATCGACCACCAGTCAAACCTCCAGAGTCCTCTTGCGATGCCACGCGAGGCAACCGACACCTTACTTGTTCCAGGCTGGGAGATTCGCAAGTGAAGACCACTCCGCACACGATCGCTTTGCACGCCACGCTTGCCTTGTTGGCCGGACCAGTTGCCCACGCCCAGAGCCTGTTCCGCGAGGAACCCAGGCAGCCAGCGACCGATCAGGTGATTGGTGCCCAGCAGGAAACCGATCCCCAGGAACAACTTCGCGCGACCAGCCTGACCATGGTCGAGGCCCCCAAGCCCCGCGAGTTTCAAGTCCACGATACGGTCTCGATCATCATCCAGGAAACCAGCAAGCAGAGCAGCACCGCCAAACTCGACACCAAGAAGGACGCGAGCATCAAGGGCAAGATCACCAGGCTACCCGAACTCACAGACTTGCTTGAACTGATGCTCGACTCAACCGACAGCACGCCCCTTGTCGAGGTCGGCGCCGACGGCGAAACCGATTTCAAGGGCGATGGCAAGTACGAACGCAACGAACGCCTGACTGATCGCATCCAGGCGACCATCATCGATCTCAAGCCCAACGGCACGTTCGTGCTCGAAGCAAGGCGCAGCATCGGCAAGGATCAGGAGGTCCAAACCCTCGTCCTCTCGGGCATCGCCAGGCGTGAGGACATCACCACTGCCAACTCTGTCCTCTCCTCACAACTCGCCGAACTCACCATCGAAGTCAAGAGCGAGGGCGATGTGAAGGATACCGCCAGCAAGGGCTTCTTCACCCGCCTGTTCGAAGCGCTGTTCAACTTCTAATCGATACCAGGATGGATATCAGGATGTTCAGAGGCAGAAGGACTGCTCGCTGCGCCTCCGACCTGAGCCACCAGCCGTCAGACAATGTTCACTCTCCGCACAACGTGCAGGGACCTTCGCTGAAGACAACCAGGAAACTGGTGATGTCGCAGGGGTCAAAGAGAGAGCCATCGTTGTTGAAGTCGATGTCGCTGCAGATCGCCGTTTCGGGGATGCAAGGCCCCTCACTGAAGATGCTCAGCAAGGCTTCGATATCCTGCGGATCGAAGGAGCCGCCGTCGTTGTTGAAGTCAACGCTGTCGCATTCGCGGCAGTCCGTGGGGATGCCGTAACGAGCGAAGCTGACAGATACGTTGCCCCCGGCGAAGCTAAAAGCCCCGCCAGCGAACAGGTCGCCGCTAGGAAGTGTTGGTAGTGTGGTGAGGGCACTGGGGGGATAGTCCATTCCCGTGCCCAGCGCGCTCCACGTCGTGCCGTTCCAGCGAGCGATGCCATTGGCGGGTACACTTCCAGCGGTGGTGAAGAACCCTCCCGCGACCACGTCGCCATTCGTTAACGTCGTGAGAGCGTAGACCGTACCGTCCATTCCCGTGCCCATCGCGCTCCACGTACTGCCATTCCAACGAGCGATGCGATTGGCTGGCAATCCTCCGGCGGCTGTAAAGTCCCCACCCGCGATCAAGTCGCCGTTGTTCAACGTTGTCAAGGCAAAGACGACACTGTTCAGTCCCGTACCCAGCGCGCTCCACGTATTGCCGTTCCAACGAGCGATGTGATTAGCTGGCACTCCCCCGGCGGTGGTAAATATGCCGCCCGCGATGTTGCTGCCGTTGGGTAGCCTTGTGAGGGCGAAAACTTCAGCGTTCATTCCCATGCCCATCGCGCTCCACGTACTGCCGATCCAACGAGCGATGCGATTGGCTGGCACACCCCCGGCGGTTGTAAACGCCCCACCCGCGATCAAGTCGCCGTTATTCCGCGTTGTCAAGGCATAGGCGACATCGTTCATGCCCGTGCCCATCGCACTCCACGCACTGCCGTTCCAACGAGCGATGTTGGCTGCTGGTACGCCCCCAGCGATGGCGAAGTTGCCGCTCGCGATGAGGTCACCATTGGGCCGACGAGTGACAGCAAAGACTTGGTGATTTATTCCCGTGCCCAGCGCGCTCCACGCTGTGCCGTTCCAAAGCGCTATGTTGCTTGCGGACACGCCGCCGATGGTGGAGAAGGCCCCGCCCGCGACCACGTCGCCGTTGAATGTCGCCAGGGCAGAGATGAAGCCGTTCGTGCCCGCACTCAGTGCGCTCCACACTGTGCCGTTCCAACGCGCGATGCGGGCTAGTGGTACGCCCCCGGCGGTGCTGAAGTTGCCGGCCGCGAGCAGATCGCCATTTGGCAGTGTTCCCAACTCGCCGACATTTTCGTCTACTCCCGAGCCTAGCGCGTTCCATGCAGTGCCGTTCCAACTTGCTATGTTGCTTGCGGACACACCCCCGATGGTGGAGAAAAACCCTGAAGCGACCAGGTTGCCGTTATTAAGCGTTGTCAAAGCACTGACGCTACCACTCATCACTCCCGTACCCATCGCGCTCCATGCTGTGCCGTTCCAAAGCGCGATGCGATTGGCGG